>JBLNBS010000158.1:0-16469 GCA_050260175.1 Patescibacteria group bacterium
ATCCCCGGGCTACACCTGAACGATCTTTCCAAAGCCCTGTCCTCCTGACAGGGCTCGGATAGGCTTCGAAGCACCGCCGAACCCGTACAGGACGTACGGGTTTGAGAATGGTTTTCCTATAGCCCAGGGTTTTAACCCTGGGATCGCGGTGGTGAGGTTTTTCACACCGCCTCTAGCCCGGGATCAGACATCCCTGCGCCCCGCCCCGGTCAGGCCCGATCGGGGCGGCAGTTTCTTCAGCTCCCGGACGAGGTGATGAAAGGCCTCCTCATCCCGGCGCTCGAGCGCCTGGTCGATCAGCACGGCCAGCGCGGCGCCCTTGTCCGCCAGATCCATCCCCGCCAGGAGCTGCCTCGTCTCCAGCTCAAAGAGGCTTTGCCCCAGGACTTCGGCCGCCGTGTCCAACCCTTTTTCCTTGGCCCGCTGAAAAAGAACGGCCTGCGCGCGGCGGGGGAAATAGGGGGCCAGAAAGACCGGTCCCACCGTCAGGGCCAGATCCGCCACGATGACCTCCGGGTCGCGGCTGGAACCCGTAGCGGTCTGATAGAGCAGGGCGGGCTGGCTCTGGCCGGCGGTGGCGATGACGAGCAAAGGCCGGAGGTAGCTGCAGTCCTCGATCAGCCTCAAGCGCTTTAGCCGCTCGGGGCTCGCGAGGAAGAAGCGCACGATGTCATAGACGGCGGCATCCTTGAAGACGTGGTTGGTGCCAAGCCACCTGAGGAAAGCCCGCTTTTCGTCAAGCCCGGCCGCCGCCTCGGTCATGAGCGCTCCGTCCCTGGCGCGCCTCTCCGCGGCGCCGCGCACCGATCCTCTGCCATAAAAGCCGGGAACCGGCCGGGCGCGGGGAGAGATGCTTATTCATGCACGGTTTCGGCGGCAGTTGCATGTAACCCTGTGTAAAGACGCAGGGGGTTCCTGAGAAGACGGCGAGGCGGCGCAAAACGGGGTGGCGCCTGCCGAGTCAAGAACCCGAAAGACGAAAGATCTCGGGGCATCAATGGCGGATGTAAAACGCAAATGAAAAAGCCGCGCCTCAAAAGGTTCGCGGCTTTGAAACTCCTGGCGGAGAGATCGGGATTCGAACCCGAGAAGGAGTTTCCCCCTTACACGCTCTCCAGGCGTGCGCCTTCGACCGCTCGGCCATCTCTCCGTCAAAAACAGCCTAAAAGTCCAAGTGTCTGAAAGTCCAAGGTCAAGATATTTGACTTTTTAGCTTGTATTTGTGGCGGAGAGATCGGGATTCGAACCCGAGAGGCGCGTGAACGCCTACCCGCTTTCGAGGCGGGCGCTTTCAACCACTCAGCCATCTCTCCGTTAATACCCTATCCCTTGTTCCGGCGCTCGCGGAAAAAAGCCCGTATGAGTCCGGCGGCCTCCTGGGCCAGCACGCCGCCTGCGATCTCCAGGCGGTGGTTGAGCCGCGCGTCGCTGGCTACCTGGAGCACCGTCCCTGCCGCGCCGGCCTTTGGATCCGGCGCCCCGTATACCAGCCTTTCCACCCTGGCGTTGACCAGAGCGCCCGCACACATGGGACAGGGCTCGATGGTCACGTAGAGCACCGTCCCGTGTAAACGCCAGTGCCCGCGCCGGGCGGCTCCCTCCCTCAGGGCCAGGATCTCGGCATGGGCCGTGGGATCGCCGTCCGTCTCGCGGCGGTTGTGGCCGCGGCCGATCACCGCGTCGCCCGCCACCAACACGGCCCCGATCGGCACCTCACCCAGAGCCTGAGCCTTGGCCGCCTCGGCCAGGGCCTCCCGCATCCAGGTCTCGTCAAGGATTCGCCTCATGTCCAGATCGGCTGACACTAGATCGTATGATACCACATCCCGGCGCGGGGGGCAAGAGAACCGCGCCTGGGGCTTTTTGCTGCTTCTCGCCTTGCTGGAACGGAAATTTCGCAAGCGGGCCCTTTATCCGAGGCTTGCTGCGGTTTTGGCGCGCGAGGCGCGGCCAAAGGGTCGAGTGCCTTTAACGCGTGTATGGCGATCAAAGCCGCGGGTGCGAAGGTGCTTTCTGTATCTGGAAAAAAAGAGGAGCCGGTCTCCCGGCTCCTCGTTGTCTCGCGATCAGAAGCAGCGGCGGCGACGCTTGTGGTGGTGATGGTGGTGGTGATGATGGTGATGGTGGCGGCACTTCTTGCCTTCCAGGGTCTCGATCTCGATCGGCTGCATCGCCTGGGGCGGGCACGGCATGGGGCACGGCGGCATCATGGGCATGGCGGGCATCATCGGCGGGCAAGGCATAAAAGGCGCCGGCGCGGGCAACGGTACGGGTTGCGGCATCGGCTGCGGCATGACGGGGGCCGGCATGATGGGTTGCACCGCCTCTGGCGGCGCCGGCATGGGACCCACCGGCGAAACGACGGGCGGGATGACGACCGGCGCGGGCGGTACGGGTACAGCGGCCATGCCGGGTATGCAGATCACCTGGCCGACGAAGATGCGGTTGGGATCCGTGATTTGCGGGTTGGCGGCGATCAAGGCCTGCAGGGTCACGCCAAAACGCGTGGCGAGATCGAACAGGGTGTCGCCCGCGCGCACCGTATAAAGTGTACCGTTGGGGCAGGTGACGGGGGGCATCGAGGGCACGCAGACGGATTGGCCCGGAAAGATCAGGTCCGGGTTGGTGATCTGCGGATTGGCCGCCCTGAGAGCGTCCAGGGAGACGCCGAACCTCTGGGCGATCCTGAAAAGCGAGTCGCCGGGCTGAACCGTGTAGATGAATCCACCCGGGCAGACCACCGGCGGTGGCGCCTGTACGGGCACGCAGATCTGCTGCCCCGGAAAGATGAGATTGGGATCGGCGATCTGCGGATTGGCGGCGATCAGCGTGGAAAGGGCAATGTCGAACCGGCGGGCGATGGTGAACAAAGAGTCCCCGGGCATAACCGTGTAGAGCTGGCCATTGGGGCAGGGCGGCGGCGCCTGGCTCGTGCCCGCACCCATGCCCGGGTGCGTCATTTCGGCCATACCGTATCTCCTCCAAGCTTGACGGGTTCCCTGTCAGTGGTAGGATATTCGCCCGGAGGGACTTTGGCCAATGGGACCATGGCACGATATCCCGCCATGTCCACCACCGCGCCCACCGGCGCCGGTCGTCGCGGAAACCTGGAGGGGAAACAGTGGCGGGACAGAATAGATCCACGAGAAACCCGGCATCGGCACGGGGTGAGGAGGAGATCAATGGATCCGCGCGATCGCGAACTGGCCGGCATACTGGTCGATTACTCCATCAGGCTGCAGCGCGGGGAGAGAGTCCTCGTGGAGGTGGTCGACTCGGCGGCGCCCCTAGCCCGCGAGGTCATCGCCGCGATTTACCGGGCGGGCGGCGAACCGCATTTCCAGGTGTACTCGGACGGGCTGACCCGGGCCTGGCTCATGCAGGCCGAGCCGGATGCCTTGGCCCGCGCCGCCTCTTACCAGGTGGCGCGGATCAAGGATATGCAGGCCTATATCGGCATCAGAGCGCCGCTGAACGTGAGCGAGCTGGGGGACGTGCCCGGCCGCCGCATGCAGGATTACCAAAGACACTACGTGCGCCCCATCAACGACATCCGCGTCCCGCACACCAAGTGGTGCGTCCTGCGCTATCCCACCCCAGCCTTGGCCCAGTTGGCGGGGATGAGTACGGAGGCTTTCACTGACTATTACTACCGGGTCTGCTGCCTGGATTATGCCCGCATGTCCGCGGCCATGGACAGGCTGGTCTCGGTCATGGCCGCCACGGATCGCGTCCGTATCGTGGGCCCCGGCACGGATCTCTCCTTTTCCATCAAAGGGATTCCCATCGTAAAATGCGCGGGCGAGATGAACATCCCCGACGGCGAGGTCTACACCGCGCCCGTACGGGATTCAGTGAACGGCACCGTCACCTTCAACACCCCGGCCGAGTACGAGGGTTTTACCTACACCGACATCCGGTTCACGTTCAGGGACGGCAGGATCGTGGAGGCCGCGGGGAACGATCCCGGGCGCATCAACGAGGTGCTGGACACCGACGATGGGGCGCGCTACACGGGCGAATTCTCGCTCGGGGTCAACCCCTTCATCACAAGGCCCATGAAGGAGACGCTCTTTGACGAAAAGATCGGGGGCAGCTTTCATCTGACGCCCGGCAACGCCTACGAGGACGCGGACAACGGCAACCGGTCGGCCATCCACTGGGATCTCGTGGCCATCCAGACCCCGGAGTTCGGCGGGGGGGAGATCTACTTCGACGATGTCCTCGTGCGCAAGGACGGTCTATTCGTGGCCAAGGGCCTCGAGGTGCTCAACCCGGATCGATTGGCGTGACCGGAATTACAAAAGCGAAAGCCTTATGCGAAGCTGTCCACTACCTTTGGCGCATGAAGCGCGCCAAAGCGCCGCGAACGGCGGAACCCGATCCGGTTCATCCCAATCCAATCGCCCTCAAAGCCACGATTGCCGCCATGCCTGCGAGTACCGTCAAGAAAAGGTTCCTCGTCAGCCAGGCCGCCAGCCCGGCCGGCAGAGCGGCGAGCAGGTAATCCGGGCGGAAAGCCAGGGCCCGCCCCCGTAAGAATAGGCTCTGGGCTGTGAGGGCCGCCAGGACGGCGGCGGGGATGTACCCGAGCCAGCGCTCGAACCACCCCGGCAGCCTGAAGCGGCTCAGGATGGTCATGGGGAGGTAACGGGGGAGGAAGGTCACGGCGAACAGGGCTGCGTAAAGAGGGAGAAGGCGGGCGAGGGTGAAGGGCGGCCTCACCGCATCATCGCCCCCACGCCCGCCGCGGCCGCGGCGGCGATGATGACGTTCCAGTTGCCCGGCAGCACCAGGGCTCCTGCGACAGCCAGTACAGCCGCGGTCACGGCTGCCAGCACCCGGCGCCCGTCCCTGGCCTGCCCGGCCAATAGCCCAAGGAACATGGCGGGCAGGGCAAAATCCAGGCCGAGGGCGGCCGGGTCGGGCAGGAGGTTACCCGCCGCGGCGCCCGCCGCGGTGCTCGCCACCCATGCCAGCTGGGCCGCGGCGTTCAGGGCGACCAGCTCGGTAAAGGGCGGTTGCGACGCGCCCGCGAATCCGGCGCTGTGGACGGCGAAACTCTCGTCCGTCAGCTCGTGGGCAAAGACCGCCAGCCTGCCCGGGCCGAACCGGCGCAGGCGGGGGGCCAGAGCCGCGCTCATGAGGAAATGCCGGAGGTTGATGAAGAAGACGGCCACGGTGATGGGCAAAAAGCCCGCCCCACCCGCCAGCATGCCGGCGGTCAAGAACTGGGCCGAACCGGCGTAGAGCAGGACCGACATGCCGCAGACCGCGGCCACGCTCAAGCCAGCCCCGCGCGCCAGGACGCCAAAGGCAAGTCCGATCGGGAGATAACCCAGCATGATGGGGGCGGCCCGCGCCACGCCGCGCAGGGCGGGGGATGTTACGGGCAATGCCTCACCTCCGGAGATCAGCGGAAAAAGAGCGCCAACCCATCGGCGCGATCTCAGGCGGCCAGGATGTAAACCTTGATCTTGCGTTTGCCGTACATGAGGGCCTCGCGGTAAGTGTCGAAACAGAGGTCGATCTTCTTGCCCTTGATGGCTGAACCGGTGTCCAGGGCGCGGGCGAAGCCGTATCCCTCCACGTAGAGCCTGGTGCCCAGGGGGATGACGCGCGGATCCACGGCCACCACGCCGTAGGTGGCGCGGTGCCCCGTCCTGGTGATGCCCTTGGCGTTGGGGCCGCAGCTCTCCGGGCCGGCATTGTAGCCCGTGGCCGTCATGACCAGCATCTTGGTGTAGCGAACCACCTGGCCGCGGGAAGTGATGAAGCTGTGCACGATGGGCCTGGTGCCCACGGCCACCACCCTGGTTTCGGGCCGGCGGAGCCAATTCGTGGCCAGGATCTCCCGCCGCCGCACCACCCCGTCCTCCTCATGCAGGATGGCCTTTCTCTCCACGAGGCCGGAGCGGCCTTCCTCAACCACCCGCCGGGTGCCGCGGTCCAGGTTGGCGTCCTTGCGCACGACCACCGCGGGGCTGATCTCCTCCCGGTAGGTGACCTCCCTCATGCTCACCCGGATGACCCTGACCGTCTGTCCGGGCTGGACCTGCTGATTGAGGCCCGGTATGATGCGATCCCGGTCGCCCAGGCTGATATGACAGGTCCGCAGGAGATCGCGCACCGGGCGGGCCACGGTCCTGATGGTCCGTTTTTGGCCGCCGATCACCAACTCGACGGGGAAAGCCCTGTGCACCCTCACGGTCAACCCTTCGCGGATCCCGGCCCCGATCCCGGGCTCGACCACGTCTCCCGCGGCCAGGGTGATGCCGGCCTCGCGCAAGAGGCCGCCGACGCGGTCTTGCCTGGTCCGGACCATGGCCACCTGGCCGTCGACCATCAGGCAGACCCGGTCCTCGGCCGCCACGTACCAGACGGCGCCGGCGAGCAGCGCGAGGAACACGGCGCCCGCCGCCAGCATGCGGCGCGCGGCCGACCGCCCGTGCCAAAAGGCCGCAAAATGCCGTCCTAGGGGCATTACGACACCTCCCTCCCCGATTTTTCGAGGCGCGTTTGGGAAACTCCTGCATCGCTGGGGTATTAATCGTTGCCAGGTATGATCTGCCTGACCCTGAACTCCGCGCCCAGTTCTTCCGCCAGGCGCCTGCAGGCCTCGATGTCGAGGCCGGGCCACGGCACCACCGAGGCCGTCACCCTGGGTATGTAGTCCTTGCTCCGCCGGAGGAAATCGAGCACCGCGGGAAACGCCGCCCCGCCTTGCGCCGGGCGGCAGACCCGCATATACTCGGCGGCATCCGGCGCGTTCAGGCTGACCGAGACCGCGTCGATCTTGCCTCGTAGATCGGGCAGGATGTCGCGGCCGTTGATCAGGCAGCCCAGGCCGTTGGTGTTGAGCCGTAGAGGCGCGCCCCGGCCGTGCAGTTTCCCGGCCGTCTCGAGCAGCACATCCAGGCGGCACGTGGGTTCACCGTAGCCGCAGTAGACGATCTCGCGAAAAGACGACGGGTCCCCGACAGCGGAGAGGATCTCCGCGGCCGTGGGTTCCTTTTCCAGGCGGAGGTCATAGCCGCCGACCCCCGGGGCGTATTGGCGCACGCAAAAAAGGCATCGGTTCGGGCAGGCGTTGGTCAGATTGAGATAGAGGGCGCCGTCCAGTTCGTAGGCTGCCTGCATGGGATCATTTCCCTCCGGCCGGCGGGTGCTCTGCGCCAAAACCGAAGCATAACTCGGCGTTGCGCCACAATCCCTCGGCCAGTTCCGCCAGGGGAGCGCCGCGCGCCTCGGCCAGGGCCGCCGCCACGAGGGCTACATGGCATGGCTCGTTGCGCCGGCCGCGGTACGGATGCGGGGTCAGATAGGGCGCGTCCGTCTCGACGAGGAGGCATTCCGGCGGCAGCTTTGCCGCCACGGCCCTCGTCCGGGCGGCGTTTTGAAAAGTCAGCGGGCCGGCAAAGGAGACGCGCAGGCCCAGGTCCCAGGCGGCTCTGGCCGTTTCCTCGCTCCCTGTGAAGCAATGCATGACGCCTCCCGCCAGGGAAGCCCCGCGGGCGCGCAGCAGGGCGAGGACCTCCGCGTGGGCCTCGCGGTCGTGCACTACCACAGGCAGACCGAGCGCGCAGGCCAGATCCAGCTGTCCGGCAAAGGCCGCCGTCTGCCTGGCGCGGCCCGCCGGGTCGCGCACGTAATGGTGGTCGAGGCCGATCTCCCCCAGGGCGACGACCCCCGCCCGCCGCGCCAGCCGCGCGAGTTCGTCGCCCGCCTCATCGCACCACGTTTCCGCCTCGTGGGGGCTGATCCCCACGGCCGCCCGGATTTGCGGGTACCGCTCCGCCAGGGCCGCCGCCCTGGCGGAGGAGGGCAGGTCGTATCCCACGACGACCATGCGCTCCACCCCGGCATCCCGCGCGCGGCCGAGCACCTCGTCCAGATCTTGGGCGTAGGCGGGATCGTTCAGGTGAACGTGGGTGTCGATGAGCCGCATCCCTAGCGGACCTTGCTTCCCTCGCCGGCCGGCCGCTCCGGCGCGATGAGGACGACCCGGCCCTGCTCGCCGCTTGCCGCCAAGAGCATCCCCTCGGAGACGAGGCCGCGGAGCCGGGCAGGCTTGAGGTTGGCCACCACCACGACCTCCCGCCCGATCAATTCCTCGGGTTTATAGTATTCGGCGATGCCGGCGACGATCTGGCGGGATTTTCCACCGACGGACACATCCAGGCGGAGCAGCCTGGCCGCCCCCTCCACGCGCTCCGCCGCCAGTACCTTGGCCACGCGCAGGTCGATGCGGGCGAACTCCTCGATGCCGATCAAATCGGCCTCCCCGGCCTCCCGCTTTTCCACAGGGGCCGGCGCGATGGCCGGCGCCGCGTCTTTTTCCTGCTCGATGCGGGGAAAGATGGGCTCCCCCTTGGCGACCTTCGTGCCGGCCGGGTAGCCTCCCCACGCCCTGGCCTGCCACGACGAGGCCGGATCGCCGGAGAGGCCCAGCTGGCGCCAGATCCTGCCCGGGGTCTCGACCAGGAAGGGCGAGAGGGCGATGGCCGCCAGGCGCAGCGTCTCGGCCATGGTATAGAGCACGGTCGCCAGGCGCCCGCTCGTTTCCGCCTTCTTTGCCAGGCTCCAGGGCGCCGCCTCGTCGATATACTTGTTCGCCCTGCTGACCAGTTTGAAGACTGCCGCCAGGGCGTCGCCGATCTCCAGGGCGGCCATGTGGCTCTGCAGCGCGGCAAAGCTCTCGGCGGCCGTCTCCTGCACCTCCAGGTCGAGCCGCTCGTAGCAAGCCGGCGCGGGCACCCGGCCGCCGGCGAACCTCTCCACCATGGACAGCGAGCGATGGAGCAGGTTGCCGAGGTCGTTGGCGAGGTCGGTGTTGATCCTGAGCACCAGCGCGTCCTCGGCGTAGAACCCGTCCGAGCCGAAGGGGATCTCCCGCAGGAGGTAGTACCTGATGGCATCCAGCCCGTACCGGTCGATGAGGACGCCCGGATCGATGACGTTCCCCTTGGATTTGGACATCTTGCCGCCCTCGAGGACGAGCCAGCCGTGGCCGTAGATCTGCCTGGGCAGGGGCAGTCCCAGGGCCATGAGGGCGATGGGCCAGATGATGGAGTGGAACCTGACGATCTCCTTGCCCACGAGGTGCACGTCGGCGGGCCAGAAACGGCGC
Organism: Patescibacteria group bacterium; assembly: GCA_050260175.1. GTDB lineage: Bacteria > Bacillota > UBA4882 > JAAYXC01 > JAAYXC01 > JBLNBS01. The sequence continues at coordinate 9,131 of JBLNBS010000158.1, forward strand.
ATGAGGTCCGTCTCTCCGGGGTAGCCGAGAGCGGTGATGTAGTTGGAAAGGGCGTCCAGCCAGACATAGACCACGTGCTTGGGATCGAAGGGCACCTTGATTCCCCAGGCGAAGGTGGTGCGCGAGACGCAGAGATCCTCGAGCCCCGGCCGGAGGAAGTTGTTGACCATCTCGTTCCTGCGGGAGACGGGCTGGATGAACTCGGGATGCGTCTCGATGTGCCGGAGCAGGCGGTCGGCGTACTTGGAGAGCCGGAAGAAGTAGCTCTCCTCCCGTACCAGCTCGACCGGACGGCCGCAGTCCGGGCACTGGCCCTCCTTGAGCTGTCTGTCCAGCCAGAACGATTCGCAGGGTGTGCAGTACCAGCCCTCGTACTCGCTCGTGTAAATATCGCCCTGATCGTGGAGGCGGCGGAAGATCTCCTGCACGCCCAGTTCGTGACGGGATTCGGTCGTGCGGATGAAATCGTCGTGGCTGATGCCGAGCCGCCGCCAGAGGTCGCGGATGCCCGTCACGATGCCGTCCACGTATTCCTGGGGTGTCTTGCCCGCGGCCTCGGCCTTGCGCTGGATCTTTTGCCCGTGCTCATCCGTGCCGGTGAGAAAATAGGTGTCGTCGCCGATCATCCGGTGGTAGCGGGCCAGCGCGTCCGCGGCTACCGTGGTGTAGGCGTGGCCGATGTGCAGGTTGTCGCTGGGGTAATAGATCGGCGTGGTAATGTAGAACTTGCCCATGATTCTTCCTCCCGTCAGGTTTGCGGGTTTGGCTTACTTATACCCCGCGACGCGCCGTTCCTCCCCTTTCCGGTTAAAGAAAACGCCCCTGCGCGGGGCGCTCTCATTCCGGAATTCCTCGTTTGACCGTGACTTCCTTGACGTGTACCGGTTCGAGCACTTCCTTCAAGTGCTCGATGGCCTTTTGCGCCAGGCCGTCGCCGCAGGTAAAGACGTCTATGGCGGCATAGCCCTTTTCGGGGTAGGTGTGGATGGAGATGTGGCTCTCGGCCAAGAGCAGCATGGCCGTGAAGCCCTGGGGCTCGAACTTGTGCGCTTCCTCGCCGAGGATGGTCATGCGCGCCATGCGCGCCGAATGACGCAACGCCTGCATCAAAAGACCGGCATCATCGAGTTTTTCCGGCTGGCAGCCCCAAAAATCCGCCAGCACGTGAGCACCTACAGTATCAAAACTTTTCACGCCCTCAACCTCCCGTCAGGTAGAGGTTTTGACCCATAAGCGCCCTGATTTCCCTTTACCCGATGGTGCCGGGGCGGCGTCGGGATATATGTTAGATCAGGACTATTCTATTGGGGAATCGTCTCACCCCTATGCCAGCATGCAAACAGCATTATAATAGCAAAAAACCCCCGCCCTGTCAACGAATTGCGGAGGGATGGGCGCGCGGCGATGAAGCGGGGCCGCGTGGGGACGAACCCCCGTCAGGCTTGGGTTTGCAGGCGTTGTGTCGTCTGACGGATCACGAGGCCGCCGTCAAGGTTCCAGACTTTCTTGATCTCCTCGCCCTGGAGGAGGCGGGCGATGATCCAGACCAAAAGCCTCCCCTGCTCGATCTTGGGCACGCGGATCGTACTAAGACCGGGGCGCATCACCGCCGCAAGGGCCACATCATCTTGGCCCATGACCGAGATGTCCTCCGGCACGCGCAGACCGGCATCGATGATGGTGGCGATGGCCCCCATCGCCACCAGGTCGTTAAAGGCCATGATGGCGGTGGGCTGGACGTTGCGCGCCAGGAGCGTCTCCATCTCTTTCTGGCCCACCTGGATACTGGTGTTTGTTTCGGGATTCAAGAGCGAGACGACTAACCGTTCGTCATACGGCAAACCGTGCTTGGCGAGCGCGGCGGTATAACCCAGGTACTTGCCGTTTTCCTCGTTCACGTTCATCGAACTCAAAAAAGCTATCCGCCTGTGCCCCAGGCCGATCAGGTAGGATACCGCGGCTTCGACGGTCCCCCGCCAATCGTAGACCACCCGGTGGTAATGGGATTCGTGCTCGTCCCCGGGCGGAGGGGAGGCCTCGGGACCCAGCACCACCGGCAGGCCGTTGGCCGCCAGTGCAGGCAGCCGGGTGTGGGCGAACGCGTACCAACTGGAGGCGACGACGAGCCCGTCGAATTGCTGATCCAGGAAACCGTTGACCAAGTCCAGGTCGCCGACGTTCGAGGCGGCGCAGACGGATACGGTATACCCCTCCATCTTGGCCCGTTCCTCGATGCCTCCGACGATCTCGGCGTAATAGGGATTGGTGATGTCGTGGACGATCACGCCGATCCGGCCGGTGCGGTTGGTCTTGAGCGAACGCGCCGCCAGGTTCGGGCGGTAACCGAGTTCCGTGGCGACTTTGAGCACGCGGGCGGCGATCTCGGGGCTCACCGATCCGTAATTGCCGAGCACGCGGGAGACGGTGGCCGGGGAGACCCCGGCTTTTTTGGCCACATCGCGCCTGTTGACCATGTCCGTTCCTTCCAGCCGGCAGATTTGCCGAGCACATGCCAGCGCCGTATTCAGATTCTATACTTTTCGAGTAGATTCCTGCATATTCCTGCGATGCTGGTCAAAATTCGTGACAAAAATACCGGAAGGGCGTTTCCCCCGGCTAATCCCCGATTAACGCTGCCTCCTTGCCGCCGGGCTCTCGGCGGTCGTGCGCATCACGTGCCTGGAGGCGGAGCATACCCGCGTATTTTCTTTCACCGCCGTGTCCCGGCCGGGCAACCATTGCATACCCGGCTTGACTGCGAAAGCCGCTTGTCCTACAATTTACTTGCCAAACCTGGACATGTATTTTCCGCCGGAATATGGCTTTCTTGTCATGCCCATATCGCCGCCGGTAACCGGCGGCGGCAGTGCGACCGGGATTGCCTGAACGGACGGCCGGGCGGGATTGCATCCGGCGCGGCCCGAGGAGGAACGCGCATGCCGGAAAAGAACCACGCCTTTTCACCTGACGGGGAGACCTGCGTCATCACCGATCCCCAGCCCCCCCGCTATTGGTACAATTACCTCTGGAACGACCTCGGGTTCTGCGCGCAGGTGTCCCAGACGGGACACGGCGACAGTTACTACATCACCGCGCGGGCCGAGATGTGCCGGTTGAACGCGGGCGGTGCGCGCTACATCTATCTCCGGGACGAGCGTGACGGCTCCGCCTGGAACATCGGGCGCGCCCCCCTGCTTGCGCCCGTGGAGGATTTCCGTTGCACCCATCACCTGGCCTCGACCATCGTCTCCTCCCGCCGGGATGGGATTGAGGCCGCGTGGCGGCTATGCGTGCCGCCCGGCGAATACGCCGAACTGTGGACGGTGAGCGTGCGCAACCTCGCGGCGGAGCCCCGGCGTTTGAGCCTCTTTGCCGCGGTCAACTTCGAGCTCGAGGGTTTTTCCTACCCCCGCTACTACGAGATGTACCGCTTTTGCGAGACCTCCTACGATCCGGATCTCAACGGCGTTTATTGCCAGGCCAGGCACCCCCACGCTCCGCACGCCCGCTACAACGGCTACCTCGCTTCCTCGGCCGCGCCAGTGGGGTTTGAGGGCGATCTGGCGGCTTTCTTCGGCCCCATCGGCTCGTTCGCCCGCCCCGAATTGCTCCTCTCCGGGCGATCCTGCAAGGGCTCGTGCGCGGCCCTGGAGGTGCTGGGCGCCGTGCTCCAGCACCGGCTGGACCTGGCCCCGGGCGAGGAAGCCGAGATCCATTATCTCTACGGCGTGGCGGAGTCGCCGCATGACGCCCGGGCGGCCGCGGCGCGCCTCTTTGCTCCCGGCGCCGCCGGGGCGGCCGCGGATGCGGCCGCGGCATCCTGCCGGCACCGGTATGGCACCCTCGCCGCGCGTACGCCCGAGGCGCGCTGGAACAACCTCATAAACGGCTGGCTCATGAAGCAAGTGGACTTTTGCATCGTGGGCAAGAAAGGCGTGCGGGACAACCTCCAGATCGCGGACGCCCTGCTCCTCTATCTGCCGGAACGGGCAAAGCAGGAGATCCTGGAGTGCCTGCGCCACCAATTCCGCGACGGGCACACCGTGCTGACCTGGTATCCCTACGACGACACCCATTACTCCGACCAACCCATCTGGATCGTCATGGCCGTCACGGATCTGATCCGGGAGACCGGGGATTTCACCGTGCTGGACGAGATCCTTCCCTACCAGGACGGGGGGGAGGGCACGGTCTACGAGCACATGTGCGCGGGATTGGCGCGCCTCATAGCGGATCGCGGCCCGCACGGCCTGCCCCTGCTCCGCTTTGCCGACTGGAACGACGCCCTGAACGTCACGACCGATCCCGAGGCCGAGTCCGTCTTTATCGCCATGGGCCTCCTCCTGATGCTGCGCGAGATGGCGATCCTGGCGGAGCGCCGCGGCGAGAAGGCGCAAGCCGAGCAATGGCGCCGCGAACTCTACGACCTGAAAGGGATCGTCCAGCGCGAGGCCTGGGACGGCCGGTGGTTCCTCCGCGCCCTGACCAAGGACGGACCCATCGGCGGGCACGGGAGCGCGGGCAGCAAGATCTACCTCAACCCCCAGGTCTGGGCGATCCTGGCCGATGCGGCCACACCGGAGCAGACGCGGCTGATGCTTGAGGCCGTGGACACCCTCATGGAACACGACTTCGGCTTTCCCATCAACAGCCCGGCTTACGAGGAGTACAACCCCATGACGGGGCGCATGTCCGCCATGCTCCCCGGCCTGTACGAGAACGGCGGCGTCTACTGCCACGCCTCGGCCTTCAAGATCATGGCCGACTGCAAGCTGGGCCGGGGGGTCGAGGCCCATCGCACGCTGGACAAGATCATGCCTGACAGCCCGGCCAACCCTTCGCTCCGTTCCGGGGCCGAGCCCTACGTCTTCACCAACTGTTACGCCCTGCACCCCAAGTTCTACGGCAAATCCTACATGTCCTGGCAGACCGGCACCTCCGCCTGGTGTCTCAAGGGGCTGTACGAGGGTATCCTGGGCGTGCGCGCGGACTACGACGGGCTCGTTGTGGATCCCTGCCTGCCGCCGCACTGGCCTGAGGCGGAGATGCGCCGCCGTTTCCGCGGGGCCGACTACCATATCCTCATCAAGAACCCGAACGGGATCAGCCGCGGCAAGCTTTCGCTCAGCGTGGACGGGAAACCGGTCGAGGGCGGTACGGTGCCGGCGTTCGGGGACGGGAGGGCGCACGAGGTGGAGGCGATCATCAGGAGGCCGCGATGACCTCGATTCCCAATCACGATCCGCGTTCTCCGAAAGGGGCGCACAGTTGTGCGCCCCTGCGGAGACGGCCGGTCATGTTGGTGCGCAAGATCTGCCTTTATCGCAGGCTGACCGTGCAAAACGGGTCCGTGGTTTCATTCTTTCCCGTCATCGCTACCCCGGCGGCTTGCAGACCGCGCAGGGCGTGTAACCCTTAACCCTGGCCTCGGCCAGGGTGAGCGGTGTGCCGCCGCCCTTGAGAAAACGGCAGCCCGCTCTGTGGTATTTGGCGCCGTGCTCTGTCACGTAGACGATCTCGCCGTCTGCTTTTGGCGCCGCGGCATCCTGCCGCCAGACCCCCCTGCCCGCCGCCCTGGCCTCGGCCTCCAGCCGCGCGAAGAGGTCGCCGTACCTGAGGCCGGGCTCTTTTGGCCCATACCTGGCCAGGCCCTCGAGGATCAGCGCGGCATTGAGCATCCCGGTGCGCGCCGCTTCGCCGCCGCCCGGCCCCCCGGTCCAGACGTAGGCCGGGAGGACGCCGTAACCGTCCCTCTCCCCGCCGTCGGTCTCGAGCAGGACCTCCTTGCCGAGCAAGCCGGCGATCCGATCGCGCGCCCGCCGGGCGGCGCTTTCCCCATCACCGTTCAGGGGGGAGGGGTCCGGGGGCTCCACTCCCAGCAAGCGCACCAGTTCAGCGCCATCCCTAGTCTGCAAAAGGAGGGAACAGCACGCGGACACGGCGGCGACACGGCCGCGCGGCCAGGGAGGCGCGGCGCTATCCTCCGCGCGCGGGACGATGAACACGGGCAGGAGGAGGACGAGGGCCGGGAACAGCCACCGCGGACGGGGCATGCGCTCGCCTCCCGGAAGGGATCGGGGTGCCAATCTTCGGTAAAATCAGATTCTACCCCGCCGGGCGGATTCCTGCCTCAATCCCGCCCCGATGGCAGGACTTTCAGCGGGCCCCGGCGAAGCCCTCCCCACCTTTATCCTGGGAGGAAACGGATGCCTCTTGCCAACACGCTCATCCTTGCCTTGGCCGCCTTCTTTGCCGGCCTGGTCGACGCGGTGGCGGGCGGCGGCGGGCTGATCTCGCTTCCCGCCCTGCTCGTGGCCGGCGTCCCGCCGCATCTGGCCCTCGGCACCAACAAGATCCAGAGCTGCTGCGGCACGGCCTTTGGCGCCGGCCGGTACTGGCACGGCGGCCATCTGCACCCGCGCATGGGCCCCGCGGCCGCCCTGGGCGCCCTGGCCGGCTCGTATCTCGGCGCCCGGCTGGCCCTGATCGTTTCAGGGGAGATGCTTCTGCGCATCGTCCCCTTCCTGATCGCCGCCGTGGCGGCGGTTACCTTCCTCCGGCCGGAGTTCGGGCGGGAGGACCGCTTTGCCGGCGTGAGCCCCGGGCGCTTGCTGGGCGCCGCGCTTCTCGGCCTTGGGATCGGGTGTTACGACGGTTTCTTCGGCCCCGGCACCGGCACTTTCCTGGCCTTCGGCTTCGTCTTCTGCTTCGGTTTCGGCTTTCTGGGCGCCACGGCCCAGGCCAAACTGGCCAACCTGGCCAGCAACCTGGCGGCGGCCGCGGCATTCATCATGGCGGGCAAGATCGACTGGTCCGCGGCCCTGCCCATGGCCGCGGCCAACATCGCCGGCAACTGGCTGGGGGCGGGCCTGGCCATGCGCGGGGGCGCGAGGCTGATCAAACCCGTCTTTGGGCTTGTCCTGGCCGGGCTCCTTGTAAAGCTGGTCTTCTTTTCCTGAGCGGAGATGAATCTATCCTGCCTGGCGCACGATTCTTCTCCATCATTCAAAGCGCCTTAGCGTCATTGCAGGATAATGAGATATTCCACCGCTCGTTATTGAGTATCCCCTTTACTCAGGCACCCCCTACGCCGCCCGGTGCTGGGCTTTCCCGGCGTATCCTCCGCCGCCCGTGATTTCGCGCCAGGTCCAGGGCGGGCAGGCCGCCACCGCCGCCACACAATGGTCGAAGATCGTGTCCGGCCGGTGCCGGCGGTTGAAGCGGTAGGCGAACTCGTCCAGATAGGCCTGGAGATGCCGGCCGTCCGCCCCGAGCCCGTGGTGCGTGCCCCCGATCAGCGCCCTGGCGTTCGAGAGCGCCGTGCGCAGCCAGCTCCGTT
>JBLNBS010000159.1:0-20242 GCA_050260175.1 Patescibacteria group bacterium
TGGCGGAATCTCGGCCTTCTCAGCTTGGAGCACCGATATCTCGAACTGCGTTCAGTTTCCTGAACCGCCGGATGCGGACCCGCATGTCCGGTGGTGTGAGAGGACGGCGGGGTGACCCCGCCTCCTACTCGATTTCACAACGCCGCAGGCAGATAAATAAAATCCTGTGGAGAAATGGAAAGGATCCGCCGCCATGGCGGCGAAGCATACGACAGGATTGTCCGGACATGGTTGACGGTTCATGCCAAGCCGCCCGGCAAGGTTTCGGGCCCGCCGGCATAAAGGGAGGAGCCGCCCCGGCATGCGCGCGTCTGTACCGCCATATCCGCAAAGCACTTACATCAGGAGAGCCGTCATGGACCGTTTCCGCTGCCACCGCGGGGACGGGGACATGTGGCCCATCACCTGGGCGGCGGACGGGAACCTCTACGGCGCCGCCGGGGACAACTCCGGCAGCCCCATGAATTTCTGGCGCATCAAGGGGGGGCCCCAGGACTGGTGCCAGGGCACGGGTTGGGGCGTCAGCATGGAGCTCGTGGACAACCTGCCCATCGACCCCGAGGTCTACTGCCGCCGCCCGGGCGTGGACGCCAAAAACGGCGTCAAGCCCGCCGGGCTCATCAGCGTGGCCGGCGTCATCTATCTCGCCGTGGAGCTCCACAACTACGGCGACAATCCCGCCTTTAACCGCCAGCACAATATCTCGGCCTGGATCATCACCACGGACGATTACGGCCTGACCTGGAACAGGGAAGCGACGCCCCTGGACTTCTTTACCGGACGCTTTGCCTCGCCCCATTTCCTCCAGTTCGGCCGGGACTACGAGGGCGCCAGGGACGGGTATGTCTACGCCTACTTTGCCGCGGCGGACGACGGCCGGAGCTACTGGGAGAACGGGGACTGCCTCCTCCTCGGCCGCGTGGACAAGAACGCGATCCTTTCTAGGAGTTCCTGGGAGTTCTTTACCGGCACGGACCCGGCCGGCGCTCCCCGCTGGGCTCGAGACGACGCCGCCGCGCGGCCCGTCTTTCGCTACCCCCTCATGACCGGCGAAAACCATGTCTCCTATAACCCGGGGTTAGGCCGCTACCTCATGGGGAGTTACGGTTTCCTGGACGGGGAAGGGAACCCTCGCCCCTATCACGCCACGGGGGCCTGGCCGGAGAGCACCCTCCGGAGCCAGCTCACGCTCTACGAGGCGCCCGAGCCGTGGGGGCCGTGGTCGCTTTTCCATCGCGACGACGACTGGGGCACGTACGGGGATTACCAGCCGTGTTTTCCCACGAAGTGGATGAGCGCCGACGGCCGCACGATGCTCATGGCCTCCGCCGGCTCCTTTGACGATTACAACCTGACTCTGCAAAAGGTGACCCTGGAGGTGGCGGAATGAGGGGCGGCATCGCGGCGAGCCACGCGCATATCTTCCCGGACGCCGAATACCCCGGCACGGTCGAGCGCCTGCGCCGGCTCAGCGCGGCCTGCGGCATCGGTACGGTCGTCTGCTTCGCCCCATTTCCCTACCAGATGCGGGGCCGGGGGATCGACGGCAACCGCTGGCTCCACGAACGCATACGCGATGAGACCGGCCTCGCGGGCTTCGGCACCGTGGACTTTGAGCGGCCGGACCTCCGCGGCCAGGTGGGAGAGGTGGCGGCGCTCGGCTTTTTGGGGATCAAGCTGCACCCGGCGGCCCAGCGGTTCGACATCCTCTCGCCCGCGGCCTACGAGGTCTATGGCGCGGCCGAGGAGCGCGGGCTCTTTCTCTCCTTTCACACCGGCGTGCACGGTTACCGCTTGCGCCATGCGGCCCTGGCCGGCTTCGACGATATCGCGCAGGATTTCCCAAAACTCCGCTTCAGCCTGGAGCACATCGGGGGGTACCATTTCTTCCCCGAGGCGCTGGCCGTGATGGCCAACAATCCGGGCCGGGTTTTCGGGGGGCTGACCAGCGTTTTCACGCCGGCCATCCACAAAAACTGGCACCTTTCCACAGAAAGAATGGTGGAGCTGATCGCCCAGGCCGGCGCGGAGCAGGTCATTTTCGGGCTCGATTTTCCCTACAACCTCGAGGAGGAAACCATGGCGGGGATCGACTGCGTCCAAAACAAGCTCGGATTGACGCGGGACCAGGCCGAGCTGATCCTGGGGGGGAACCTCCGCCGTGTGCTGGGGCTGCCGTGATCCCCGCGCCGGTGGAGAAAGCCCGGACAGGCGCGAATCGATTGGGGGAGGAATGGGGATGAAGAACGTGGCGCGAAAAAGGGATGGATTGCCCGTGGCGCGCCTCGCGCTGCTCGCGGCCGCGGCCTGCCTGGCCTGCCTGCCGCTCCTGGGCATCTGCGCGGGCAACACGTACTATGTCAGCCCCAAGGGCGACGACGCCAACGCGGGCACCTCCGAGGCGGCGCCGTGGCGGACCATCGCCAGGGTCAACGCCGCGGAGTTCGCGCCCGGCGACAGCATCCTTTTCGAAAGGGGCGGGACGTTCGCCGGCATGCTGGCGCCCAAGGGCTCCGGCGCGCCGGGTGCCCCCATCACGCTCGGCGCTTACGGTACGGGCGAAAGGCCCGTGATCGCGGGCACCACCGAGGAATTCACGGCCGCGATCAAGCTCGAGAACCAGGAGTACTGGGTCATCCGCGACCTGGAAACCACCGGCGGCTGCCAGTGGGGCATCTACATCCACCACGACCTGCCCGGCACCGTTTTGCATCATTTCAGGATCATCAATTGCTTTGTGCACGACGTGGCGGGCATGCACAACAGCTCGACCGGCAAGAACACGGGGTGCATCGTCTTTAACGGCACCGCGGCCGACGGGCATTTCGACGATGTCCTGGTCGACGGCTGCACGGCCGGCGCCACCCGCGAGTGGGCGGGTATCTTTCTTTACAGCGATTACCGGTCCGCCTCCTACAGCACGAACATCACCTTTAGGAACTGCACGGTCTACGAGACGGACGGCGACGGCATCGTCGTCTTTGGCGGGCAGGACGCCCTCATCGAGAACTGCGTGGCCCATGACGTGGGCAACGATCCCCACAAGGACATCGGCACGCCCAACGGCATCTGGACCTGGAAGACCTCCCGGGGCATCGTGCAGAACTGCGAGGTCTACCGCGCGCATTCGCCCGGGGTCGACGGCGGCGCCTACGATATCGACTATTACGACCGCGACAATATTGTGCAGTACAATTACGCCCACGACTGCGACTCGTACGGGGTGGCGGTCTTCGCCGCCGCTTCAGACACGACGGTGAATTCCATCGTGCGTTACAACATCTTTGCCAATAACGGCCGGGCGTCCGACACGGCGCAGGAGGGCGACTTTTATATCCTCACGTGGGACCGGGGCAAGATCGACGGGCTCCAGATCTACAACAACACGAGCTACTGGAATCCCGAAGGCAATCATCCCTGTTACCGGGATCGCGGCACCGACTTCACGGGCACACTGCCGAGGTTTTTTAAGAACAACATCATCTACGCCACCGTCCCTTCCCTGATCGATGCCCAAAAAGCGGTGGAGTTCGACCACAACTGCTATTGGTACGCCGGCCCCGGCAAGCCCGTCTGGATCTACGACGGCAAGACTTACACCGACTTTGCCGCCTACCAGAAGGGGAGCGGCCAGGACGCGCAAGGCATGTACAGGGATCCCGATTTCTACGAACCCGGCTACCACGGCATCGGCAAACCGTCCCGCCAATACGGGCTGATGGGTGGCTCGCCCTGCATCGGCGCGGGCGCCGATCTCGGCGACATGGGAGGCAGGGATTACGCGGGCAACGCCGTGCCAGCCGGAGGCGCTTACGATATCGGCGCCTGCGAATACATCCCGGCCCAAAGCGGGGATACCGAGCCGCCCTCGGCCCCCGCCGGACTGGCAGCGGCGGCGGTCTCGACCGGTCGGATCGATCTGTGCTGGACCGCATCGACCGACGACAACGGCGTCGCCGGCTACCGGGTCTACCGGAACGGGGCGATGATCGGCGCCACCGCCGAGACCTCGTTCAGCGATACCGGCTTGACCTATGATACGGATTACGTGTATCACGTCAGGGCGTACGACGCGGCCGGCAATCTGTCGCCGGCGGGCGATGCGGCCAAGGCGCGGACGAAGAAGCGGAAGAACCTGGCGCTGCATCGGCCGGTCACGGTCTCCTCGGCTGAAAAGGGCGCGTCTCATGACGGCGCCAAGGCCGTGGACGGCGACGAGGGGACCTTTTGGCAGAGCAGGGCCAAGAGCCGCCTGCGGGCCGAATGGATCGTGGTCGACCTGGGTGAAGAGCAGAGGATCAGCGGCGTAACGATCAAATGGGGCGACCGCTACGCCGAGGAATACAGGATCGAGCTCTCCGGGGACGGCAGGAACTGGACCATCGTCTACGACACCGTCTGCGGCATCGGCGGCACGGACGCGACCGTCTTCCCCGCCGCCGCGGCGCGGTATGTCCGCATATATACCATGGCCTGGATCGACAAGGCGCGCCGCTGCCGGGTGAACGAGATCGAGATCTACGAGTAGGCGGAAAAGATGAGAATCCCGGGGAGGCTCCTTGCGGCATGCGGCGCCGCGATCCTTTTGGCTCTGGCGGCCGCGGCGCTTTTGCGCCAAGCCGGTCCGCTAGGCGGGAGGACAGCGGCCGTCAGAGTCGGCGACCAGGCGCCCGATTTCGAGCTGCCGGGGGCGGCGGGCGGCCGGGAAAGGCTGAGCCGCCTGCGAGGCCGGCCGGTGTTGCTATCCTTTGTCCGCGCGCACGCTTCCGACGCATACGAGGAGGCGCAGGGCACCCGCGCCGAGTTGACCTTCCTTTTGAGCATGCACAGGCAGTACGGGGGCAGGGGGCTGCGGGTACTCCTCGTCGACGCGGCGCCGCTCGAGACCGGGAGGCAGACCGGGCGGGAGACCACCGTCAATTTCGTCCACGACTGGAACCTGCCAAGTGACATGCCCCTGCTCGGCGGCGCCGGGGCGGTGAGGGTCGCCGGGCTCTACGGCGTCCGCGCGCTGCCGGCCACTTTTTTGATCGGGCCTGGCGGCGTCGTCGCCGAACGATGGGACGGGGTGGCGCTCGCTCCCCAGATGGCCATGGCCGTCGAGACGCTCCTCGGCACCTCCCGGCGCGGGGAGGGCGGGAGCGAACCGGCCGCGGACGCGGGCCAGCCGGACGGCGCCCCGTGGCCGACGCCCGCCCGCACGATCTTGCGGGGTTTTGGCCCGGCCAGGCCTTTGTCCGGCAGCATCTGGGCCGTCGACCAGGGGATGAACTGGCCGGCCGGGAAGCCGTTTCCCGTGACCTGGATCGTCTTGTCCGGCCGCGGGGCACCGCTCGAGATCGTTGTCAAGGCAAGGCATGTCGAGACGGGCGCGGAGGAGACGATCCTGCGGGGGAGATTGGCCCCGTTGCCCCGGGACGAGAACCTGGCCGTGACGGCCAATCTGCCCGGCAAAAGGAGGACGGTCCATCAGATCACCGCGCGCATGCTCCTTTCCATCCCGGGCAGATACCGCATCACCGCCGAGATCTTCAAAGGAGGTGGGGCGATACTCCGTGGAAACGCGCGGATCAACGTGGAATAAAACCGAATCACTTAGGAGCCTGTGCGCGTAATGCCACGGACCACCAGATACAGTGTAACCGTATGGCAATTGATACCGGAGTTTGTGCTCCGAAAGCCACGAATCGGGTTAGTCGCACAGACTCCTAGAGGCGGTGTGAAAAAGGTACCGGAACGCAGATTATGGCGATTAACACCCATATGACAAGGAGTTAAAGAATCGCATGAAATCAGTATGTTGCCTAATTTGCATAATCGCTTTACGTGATTAGAAACGATTTAACAGGATTAACATGATTTTCAGGATTTACACGGATCATCTTTATTGATGACCTTAATCTTGGATCTTGTTAATCCAATTAATCATGTAAATCATGTGATGTCGTTCCCTGTTTTACGTGTTTATCGGTTCCAAGAACGGTTTTTCACAGCGCTTCTAGATACTTACGAGAAAAGACCCTTAAAGATAAAACGACGAGATTGTTTGAACCACAAAGGAGCGAGAATCATGCCGGAAAAGACGCGGATCGCCGTGGACGCCAAACGGACGATCGCCGACACCAGCCGCCGCCAGATCGGCATCAACCTGAATTACCTCCGCGACGACGACCGCAACCTGCCGCACGCCAGACCGCTCGTGGAGGCGCTGGCGGAGATGGGCGCGCGCTACATCCGCTACCCCGGGGGGGAAAAGTCGGATTACCACCTCTGGTCCCTGCCGCCGTATGACGCGCCCAATCCGCAGGTCTTCGACCGCGGGACCGAAAGCCCCGAATCTTACGTGAGATACGCCGCCGGGCACCATGTGATGGATTTTGACGCATTCATGGCGATCTGCCGGCGCATCGGCGCCGAGCCGTACGTCGTCGTGGGCGCCACGCCGTTCGAGGGCTTTTGCGGAGAGATCACGCTGGAGCGGTATCTCGAGAATGCGACGACGTGGGTGCGTTACGCCAATCTCAAAAAGCATTACGGGGTCAGGTACTGGGAGATCGGCAACGAGAACTGGCAGAGCTTGACGGCGGAGGAATGCGCTGACCTGGGTCTCAGGTTCTCCCGCGCCATGAAGGCGGTCGATCCGACCATCAAGACGGGTGTGAGCGGCAATTCCCGCGCCTATTTCGAGACGATCCTCGAAAAGGCGGGGGAGGAGATCGACTTCCTCGTCGCCAGCTGCTACCCCTGTTTCCAGTGGAATTCCTACGACCATTACGCCGCGACCCCCGAGGTGAGCCTCGTGCCGGCCCATGCCATCCAGGCCCTCGAGAACTGGGACGGCGGCCGCTACAGGGAGAAGATGAAGGTGGTCGCCGCCGAGGTCAACAGCTGGGACTGGGCCAAGGACGGCTGGCCCACCACGAGCAACCTCGGCCATACCCTGGTCACCTTTGAGATCTTCGGCCAGCTCCTCTCGCATCCCCTGGTGGATTTCGGCATGCTCTGGACCACACGCTGGATGGACTACCAGGCCAATGGGATCGCCAACGGTCTGGGCCCGGCGAACGAGCTGAAACTGCCCGGCCTGGCCCTGAAGATCTGGAGCACATACCTCTTTGACAACCTGGTGGCCGTCGACCGCACCGAAACCCTCGTCACCTTTGCCGCCCACGATCCCGGGACGGGCGGGCTGAACTTCTTTCTCCTGAACAAGGGTTACACCGCCCAGGACGTCGCCGTGTCCGTCAGCGCCGCGCGCCAATATGCCGCGGGCGCCGTCCACCGGCTGCAGGGCGAGGGACCCGACGACCAGAATCCGGTCTGGTCGGATCCGGGCGCGGTCACGGTCGCGAAGAACGAGCTCGAGCTCGCGCTGCCGGCCGTCTCGCTTACCGTGGTGGAGATGGGTTAGGGATCGGGATGCGCTGGGTCGCCATCTTCGACGATCGCGAGGGCGCCGAGGCCGTGCGCGAGCGGTACGCCGAGGCGCACCTCGCCTACCTCGCGAAAAACCGCGACCGGATCCGCCTCGCCGGGGGCCTTAGGCCCGCGCCGGACGAGCGGTGTCGCGGCGGGCTGTGGGTGCTGGAGGCCGTTGCGCGGGAGGAAGCCATTGTATTAATCGAGAACGATCCATTCTTCGTACACGGTCTGCGTAAAAGTTATCGCCTGCTCATCTGGGGCAAGGCGCCGTGCTATGACCGGGTAGTGCTATAAAGCCTGTATACCGGCTTTTGATACAACAAACCCGGGGATGGGGTTATGGGGGTTAGGTTTTCACATCGCTTACAAATCCGGGGTGGGACGCCGATGCATCTCTCCGCGCAGTTCAAGATCCTGAGCCCTGACGAGGAGGATCTGATCTGGCGCTCGATCCTGGCCACGCTAGGCCGCGTCGGCCTGCGCATAGAGAGCGGGGAGATGATCGAACGTCTCATCGGGGCGGGCTGCCGGGCGCTCGGGGAGGAACGCGTGGCCTTTCCGGAGGATATGGTCCTGGCCTACCTGAACGATCCCGCCGGGCCGCCCGTGGCGCCGCGCGCGGCCTCGGTCGGCGGTTGCGCGGAGATCTACGCCGGCAAGTTGCTGGATCCATTCACCGGGGCATACCGCGACTGGGATCTGGACCTTTTCACGCGCTACGTCAATCTTGCGCGATCGCTCCCCAACCTCTCCGGCGCGCTGATGCTGGGCTGCCCGCCGCGCGGCACCGATCCCCTGCAGCCCCTCTACGAGCGCTATTACGCCTGGAAATACGGCTTGCAATGCGGCGGCTCCATCTGGGAGACGAGGCTTTGTCCGTATCTCCTGGAGATGGTGGAGGCCTATGCAGAGGTGTCCGGCAGGCCGGTGCGGGAGTGCTTCCAGGGCAACGTCTACATCGTCAGCCCGCTGCGCCTGCCCAGGAACGAATGCGAGCAGTTTCTCTTCTTTCACCGCCACGGAATCAGGGTGCACATCGGCGCGCTCGGATCCATCGGCGGAGGCGTGCCCGTCACGCTCGCCGGCGCGCTGACCGTCCATTTCGCCGAGCAACTGGCGGCGGGGATCATCAGGAACGTTTATTTCGGGGATAAGGTACATGGGCTCGGGACGGCCCTCTCTCCGCTCGACATGCGGACCTGCGCTTTCCGCTACGGCCGGCCCGAGTCCTGGCTCTGCAACCTCGCCGGGGCGCAGCTCGCCCGCAGATACGGCCTGCCCACCGGCGGCCAGTGCGGGTTGAGCGACGCCAAGGCGCCCGGGTACGAGGCGGGGGCGCAAAAGGCGGTTTCGGCCCTCATGACCGCCCTGGCCACCGGGACTGGTTATGTCGCCGCGGGGCTCCTCTCGACGGACGAGGTATTCTCCCCCGTGCAGATGGTACTGGACAACGAGCTGATCTCCTGCCTCAACCGCGCCCTGCTCGGTTTCGAGGCCACGGAGGCGGAGATCGGCCTCGAGACGATCGAGGACGTGGGACCGGGGGGCTCGTTCCTGAATACAGATCACACCGCGGAACATTTCAGGACGGAGCTCTGGTCACCCTCGCTCTGGTCCGGCGAAACGCTCCCGATGTTCCTGGGCGGCGGAGCCAAGACCGACGTGGATGCGGCCCTGGAGAGGGTGTCCGCGGTATGGAGCGAGCCGGCGGCGCCCGATCCCGCCTGGCGCGACGAACTCGACCGGAGGCTAGTGGAGATCATCGCCCGCGCAGGGAGGGAACGGGCATGACCCAGGTGCAATACGGCGGCCCCCGCGGCGGTCTCGGCCGCGCGGAGCTCGAAGCACTACACGAGCGGGCCATGACGGTCCTGACCGAGGTCGGGCTGGAGGTCGGGCACGAGGAGACCCTGGCCTTCCTCCGCGCCCGGCCGGGATTCAGGGTGGAGGGGAAGATCGTCAAACCGCGCCGCGCCCTCGTCGAGGAGTGCGTGGCGGCGGTGCGTGCGCGGGCCAGCGGGCGCGCGGAACAGAAAGGCGGGGAATGGACCCTGCACGTCCTGCCGGGCTGCCCCATGTACATCGCTGACCGCCGCACCGGCGGCGTGCGCCCGCTGACCACCGCCGATGCCGTCGAGGCGGCGCGGCT
The DNA here is from genome assembly GCA_050260175.1 of Patescibacteria group bacterium. Classification (GTDB taxonomy): domain Bacteria; phylum Bacillota; class UBA4882; order JAAYXC01; family JAAYXC01; genus JBLNBS01. The sequence goes on from JBLNBS010000159.1 coordinate 9,572, forward strand.
CGTGGACGCGCTCCACGAACGCGGCGTGCGCGGCACCTCGCCCGGCGTGCCCCAGGATGTGCCCCTCGAGATCCAGCCCATCCGCACGTTCCGCATCGGCGCCGAAAACTGCCGCGAGGGCGGGAGTGCCCAGGTCGCATCGGCGCGCGGCGCGCGGTGGCTCCGCCGCCTGATGGAGGTCATGGGGCAGCCTTACTCCCTGACTCTCTGGGTCTTCAATCCCCTGCGCGTGGATGGCGAGACCCTGGCGCAGCTCTACGAGCTGAGGGGGGAGCCGATCGGCTTTGGCGTGGGTTTCATGCCCCTATTGGGCGTGACGGCCCCCATCCACATCATGGGCGGCTTTGCCCTGGGCCTGGCCGCCGCCTGGGGGGCCTACGCTCTCGTGCGCGAATTGACGGGGCGCGAGGATATCGGCCTGGGCTGCACGCTCTGGCCGGTGGACATGCACAGCCTGGAGATCGTCTTTGGCACGCCGGAGATGGTCCTCATCGACCTGGCAGCCGGTGAGATCGCGGATTTCTACGGTTTCGGGGGCGGGGGGTACACCAATGCCTTTCATTCGTCCGCGCCGCTGCCGGACGGCCAGGCGGCCTCGGGCCGCGGCGCCTACGGCATGGCCATGGCCCTGCACGGGCGCCGCCGGTTCTGCTGGGGCGGCCTGCTCGGCGTGGACCTGGTCTTCAGCCCCGTCCAGCTCATGCTGGATCTCGAGCTGATGCGCTTTTACCGCCACGTGATCGAGGGGTTTCCAGCCACGGAGGAGGCCTTTTGCCTCGACGCCATCAGGGAGGCTGGGCCCTCGGGCGGCTTCCTGGGGCATACCTCCACACTGGAGGGATTCGGGCGGGTCCTCTGGCGGCCGTGGCTGTGGAGGGCCGGTTCAGTGCAGGCGTGGCAGGCGGCTGGAAGCCCGCGCCTGGAGGAAAGGATCGCGGCCGAGATCGAGGAGCTGCTCCGCTCCCACGACTACCGCCTGCCGGACGACAGGGCGCGCGCGCTGGACGAGGTCTGCCGCGCGGCCGAGGCGGACCTGCTGGGGGCGGGGTGAGAAAAGGCATGCGCTATCTCATGGGCCTGGACCAGGGCGGCGGCAAGACTCTGGCCGTGGTGGGCGACGTCGAGGGACGCATCCTCGGCGCGGGACGCGGCCCGGGCGGCTGCCATGCCGTAACCGGCCTGGACCGGGCCATGGACGGGGCGTTCGCGGCCATGGCGGGCGCCCTGGAGGCTGCCTCGCTGGGCATGGAGCGGATCGGCCTCCTCGCGGCGGGCATGACCGGCGCGGACTGGCCGGAGGAGTATGATCTCCTGCGGAGTGCTTTATGCCGGCGCACGGACCTGGCGGTGGTAAAGGTTTGCAATGACTGTATCGCCGCCATGCGGGGCGGGACCGAGGCGCCATGCGGTGCGGTGGTCTGCGCCGGAACGGGCTTTAACGCGGGCGTCGTGGCTCCGGACGGCCGGGAGTTCATCTTTGGCTACTACGTCGAGGCCGGCGACCAGGGCGGCGCGGCCCTGGCCCGGGACGCGTTCGAGGCCGTCTATGCCGCCGAGACCGGGCTCGGTCCCCCCACCTCCCTGACCGGCAAGGTCCTCGCCCGCTACGGCCTGCCCACGGTCGAGGCCCTCTGTCGCGCCGCCAATGCCGGCGCGGGCGGCGTGGATGCGCAGCTGGCGGTGCCGCTCGTATTCGAGGCCGCCGCGGAGGGTGACGCCGCGGCCGCGCGCATAGCGGCGCGCTTTGGCCGGCGCGCCGGGGAGTACGCCGCGGCGGGGCTGCGTCGTTTCGGCCTCGAAAAGACCGCGGTCGACGTCGTCCTCTCGGGGGGTGTCTTCAAGTCCAGGTCCCCCGTCATGCTGCAAGCCCTGGAGACCGCCGTCTCGGCCGCCGCCCCGCGCGCGCGGCTCGTGGACGCGGCCTACGAGCCGGTCGTGGGGGCGTTGCTATTGGCCCTGGACGAGGCGCACGGGCGGCCCTTGCCTGCCCGGGTCCTGGAAAACCTCGCGCAAAGCGCCGCGGCGTGGGGGCTCACGCGCGGGTGAGATGAATAATTTCCATCCCACGGAGGAAAGCACGCCTAGGGTTCGCGAATCTTGTTACTCAAAATTGGGGGGCGGCGGCATGATCGTGACCATGATCGGCGCGGGGAGCGTGGGCTTTACCCGGAGGCTCCTCATGGACATCCTGGCGGTGCCGGAGTTCCGCGACACGGAGTTCCATTTCATGGACATCGACCCGGAGCGGCTCGAGCTCGTGACGAACGTCTGCCGCAAGATGATCGAGGACAGCAAGGTGCCGGCCAGGATCGTGCCCTTCCTCGACCGGCGGGAATCCCTCCGCGGCGCGCGGTACGTCTTTTGCACGATCCGCGTGGGCATGCTAGAGGCTTTCGCACAGGACATCGAGATCCCCATGCGCTATGGCGTCAACCAGTGCGTGGGCGACACCCTGGGTCCAGGCGGAATCTTTTACGCCCTGCGCACCATCCCCGTCCTGCTCGACCTGGCCCGCGATATGCGCGAGGTCTGCCCGGGCGCCCTCCTCATGAACTACACCAATCCCATGGCCATGAACATCCTGGCCCTGCACCGCGCGGGCGGCATCCAGGCCATCGGCCTCTGCCACGGCGTGCAGGGCGGCGAGGAGCTGATCGCCCAGGCGCTGGATCTGCCGCGGGAGGAGCTGGATTTCGTCTGCGCGGGCATCAACCACCAGACCTGGTACATCAAGATCGGCCACCGGGGCCGCGACATGATGCCCATGTTGCTCGAGGGTTTCCGCAGGCATCCCGATCTCGCGGCGCAGGAGCCCTGCCGGCTCGACATGCTCGAGCGCTTCGGTTATTTTTCCACGGAGTCCAACGGGCATTTGAGCGAGTACCTGCCGTGGTACCGCAAGCGTCCCGGCGAGCTGGAGCAGTGGATCAGCAGGCGCTGGTGGATAGGCGGCGAGCCCGGCGGTTATCTACGCCACTGCCGCGAGACTCAGCACTACTTCCGCGAGAACTATCCCAAGTGGATGAGCGGGGAGCTGGAGCAGATCAAACTCGGCGAGCGCTCCCGCGAGCACGCCTCGTACATCATGGAGGGGCTGGAATTGGGGCGCCGCTACCGCGGCTGTTTCAACGTGCCCAACACCGGCCTCATCACCAACCTGCCCCAGGGCTGCATCGTGGAACTGCCCTGCTACGTCGATTACAACGGCATCCAGCCCATTTACGTGGGCGACCTGCCCATGCAGTGCGCCGCGGTCTGCCGGGCCAGCGTGACGGTGCAGGAGATGGTGGTCGAGGCCTCGCTCACCGGCAACAAGGACCTCGTCAAACAGGCCATGCTCATGGATCCCCTCACAGGTGCGGTCTGCAACACGGACGAGGTCTGGCGCATGGCGGACGAGATGTTCGCGGCCTATCCCGGCATGCTGCCCCAGTTCGGGCTTTGATCTGGAAGTGTTGTGGAAAACCGTTTTGACCGGTAAACACGAAAAGGGGGAACGATATCACATGATTTACATGATTAATAGGATTAACAGGATTCAAGGCCTAGGGGCATGACAAAGATAACCCAAAGTTTATAAACTAAGATGCTCAGATAGACAAAGAATCCGGGTAAATCCTGAAAATCATGTTAATCCTGTTAAATCGTTTCTCGCCACGTAAAGTATATTATACCGAGAAACCCATTGCGGCGCCAAAGGAAAGATTCTGACGGGAGCGGGGCGATGGCGCGGATGAAGGCCAGATTTGTCCTTAGCGGCTTCGCGGACGAGGCCGCGCCCGGTTTGGCGGATCAGCTCGCGACCCTGGAGATGCTAGGGATCGGATATATCGAGCTGCGCAATGTGGCGGGCAGGTGCGTCATCGAATACTCCCTGGCCGAGGCGCGCGAGTTCAAGAAAACGCTCGACGCCAGAGGGATCCGTGTCTCCGCCATCGGATCTCCCTTGGGCAAACAGTCCATCCTCGAGGATTTCGAGCCCCATTTCAGGCTCTTTCTGCACACGCTGGAGATGGCCGCGATCCTCGAGACCCGCTACATCCGCATGTTCAGCTTTTACCTGCCGCCCGGGGACGATCCCGCCGCCCACCGCGGCGAGGTGCTGCGGCGGTGGGAGAGGTTCGCCGCGGCCGCCAAAGGGCGCGGCCTGATCCTGGCGCACGAGAATGAAAGGGGCATCTATGGCGACACGCCCGATCGGTGCCGCGACCTCCTGGATGCGCTGGCATGCGACCATGTGCGGGCCGTCCTCGATCCCGCCAACTACATCCTCTGCGGCGCCGAAACCTACCCCCGCGCTTACGGGCTCCTGCGGGGCCGCATAGCCTACCTCCATATCAAGGACGCGGTGCGCGGGGACGGCCGCATCGTGCCGGCCGGGCAAGGCGACGGCAGAGTGGGGGACCTGCTGGCCGCCTTGCGCGACGACGATTTTTCCGGTTTTCTCACGCTCGAGCCCCACCTCGGCAGCTTCGCCGGCGCGGCGGCGCTGGAGAGGGACGCCGGCCTGCGGGACCTGCCCGAGGGCGGCCCGCGCCAGTTCGCCCTGGCAACAAAAGCGCTACGGGCCCTGTTGCATGGGATCGGCGTGGAGGAAGCGAAACAGTTCTGATAACTATACCTCTATACCTCGGCGCCTCTGCGGGGTGTAGAGCCAAAAAGACAGGAGGTACGAATGATGGTCAGAATCGGCGTGATCGGCATCGGCGGCATGGGGAGTTACCATGCCGGTTATCTCAGCCGGGGCGAGGTGGAGGATGCCGTCCTGGCCGCGGTCTGCGATATCGATCCGGCGCGGCTCGAGTGGGCGCGGGCGAACCTCCCGGCGGAGGTACGCAGGTTCGAGAGCGCGGACGCGCTCTTTGCCTCCCATGCCGTGGACGCGGTGCTCATCGCCACGCCCCATTACCAGCACCCGCCCCTGGCGGTGGCGGCCTTTGGGCACGGGCTGCACGTGCTCTCGGAAAAGCCGGCCGGGGTCTACGCCAGGCAGGTCAGGGAGATGAACGAGGCCGCGGCCGCCAGCGGCAGGGTCTTCGGCGTGATGTTCAACCAGCGCACGAACCCGGTCTATCAAAAAGTGAGGGAACTGATCTCCACAGGAGAAATAGGCGAGATTACTAGAACCACATGGATCATCACGGACTGGTTCCGCACGCAGAGCTACTACGATTCCGGCAGCTGGCGTGCCACGTGGAGCGGCGAGGGCGGCGGCGTCCTCATGAACCAGGCCGTGCACCAGATGGACCTCTGGCAGTGGATCTGCGGCGTGCCCGCCAGGGTGCGGGCCTTTTGCGGTTATGGCAAGTACCACCGGGTGGAGGTCGAAGACGACGTCACGGCTTACGTGGAATACGAGAACGGCGCCACGGGGATCTTTGCCACCACCACCGGCGAGGCGCCCGGCACCAACCGGTTCGAGATCGCGGGCGACAGGGGGCTGATCGTGCTCGAAAAGGGCAAACTCGGTTTCTGGCGGCTCAGGACGCCCAGACGGCAATATATCCGTGAGGCGCAGGGGGCCTACGATCAGCCGGAGTGCTGGCGCTGCGACGTGCCAATCCAGGGTGTCGAGACCGGCCATGCCGGCATCACCCGCGCATTCGTCCAGGCGATCCTTGGGCGCGGGCCTCTTCTGGCGCCCGGCGAGGAAGGGATCAGGAGCGTCCAGATCATCAACGCCATGTACCTCTCGGCCTGGACGGACGCCTGGGCGGAGGTGCCCGTGGACGAGGAACGCTTCTGCCGCGAGCTCCAGGCCAGGATCGATGCCTCCACCTTCAAGAAGGATGGGGCGGCGGAGCGGATCCTGACCAGGGGCGGCGGTACTTTCGGCACGCGGTGAGGTGCTTTTGAACCTGAGCCAGGCCGGGATCGGCAACGCCACGGCCACGCTCTACTATTACAAGGATGGGGTGTACAACGACGTGGCCATGGGAAATCCAGTCGTGGTCAACGGTCAGGTCAGTTTTGCCTGATTTATACAGGATTCACAAGATCCAGGGCCTGAATTCGTTGATAAAGATGATCCAGTAGACAAAGAATCCGTGTAAATCCTAAAAATCATGTTAATCCTGTTAAACCGACTCTAGTCACGTATCGGGTTAGTAGCACAGACGCTTGGGGTATAGTGATGGCGGGATCTTCCGCCGGCCGGGCCGCCGGTCCTGGTGCGTGCGTCCTTCCCGCCGTGTGACCCGTGCGCCGGAGAGGGAAGGCCGGCCGGGGTCGGGGCATCATTGCATACAGTATACGGATGGGGGGCGGAGGCTTTGCCGCAAGACGTGGCGTGGCCGAGGGCGGAGTTTCTGCGGGCCCGCGAGGAGGTCCTCCAGGCCTGGCCCACCGGGCACGAGGTCGATCTGGAGGAGGCGATCCGCTACCAGCGCCGCATCCCGCGCCAGCGGCGTTTTTCCCTGCGCCTGCAGGAGGCCAAGCGGGAGGGCGTCACACTGGCCCAGCCCAGGGCGGGCGTAGCCCTTTTGGACCAGCAGATCAAGCTACTCCGTTTCCTGCAAGACGAGGGCGGCGCCGACCTGTTGCCGACGACGATCGACAGTTATACCCGGCAGAATAGGTATCAGGAGGCGCAGTACGGCATCGAGGAGAGCCGCCGCGAGGGCCGTTCCATGCTGAACGGCTTTCCCGCGGTCAACTACGGCGTGGCGGCCTGCCGCCGCCTGACCGAGTCCGTCGGCCTGCCGGTCCAGGTCCGCCACGGCACGCCCGACGCCCGCCTCCTGGTCGAGATCTGCCTGGCCGGGGGATTCACAGCCTTTGAGGGCGGCGGTATCTCCTACAACATCCCATACGCCAAGGATATCCCGCTCGAGCAGTCCCTCGCCCACTGGCGCTACGTGGATCGCCTCGCCGGGCTCTACGCGGCGGAGGGCGTCATCATCAACCGCGAACCGTTCGGGCCCTTGACGGGCACGCTGGTCGTGCCCTGCCTCTCCCACGCCATCGGCATCATCGAGGCCCTGCTGGCCGCGGCCCAGGGGGTCAGGAGCATCAGCCTGGGCTACGGCCAGTGCGGCAACCTGGTCCAGGACGTGGCGGCCGTCCTGACCCTGCAGGAACTGGGCGAGGAGTACCTGGGCGATGCCGGGTACAGTGTTGACCTGACCACGGTCTTTCACCAGTGGATGGGGGGGTTTCCGCAGGACGAGGCGAGGGCCTACGGGGTCATCGGCTGGGGGGCCGTGGCCGCGGCCCTGTCGCGCGCGACCAAGGTCATCGTCAAGACCCCCCACGAGGCGTTGGGCGTGCCCACGGCCGAGGCCAACGCCGCGGGCCTGCGCGCGACCAGGCAGATCCTCTCCATGCTGCGCGATCAGTCCCTGCCGCGCACCGAGGAGCTGGAGCGGGAGGCCGGGATCATCAGGACTGAAACAAGGGCCATCCTGGCGCGGGTCAGGGATTTGGGCGGGGGCGACTGGGCCGAGGGCGCGGTGCGCGCCTTTGCCGCCGGCGTGCTCGATGTGCCCTTTGCCCCCAGCCGGTGCAATGCCGGCCGGGTGATGCCCGTCCGCGACGACGCGGGCGCGGTCCGTTTTCTCGAGCCCGGCAACGTGCCGCTGCCAGCCGAGGCGCTGGCGTTCGAGCGCGAGCGGATCGCGGCGCGCGGCCGCACCGAGGGCCGGCAGCCCGGTTTCCAGATGGTGATCGACGACATCTACGCCATCGGCAAGGGTATGCTGGTCGGGCGGCCGAGGTAGAGAGACCTGTGCCAGATAGGGAGAACCGGGTCTGAGTGGAGGTCAATTACCGTGCGCATCGATGATTGCGTCTTTTCCCCGGGCCTGACGGGATTCTTCTTTGACGACCAGCGGGCCATCAAATCCGGCGCCGAGCCGGACGGGCTGGCCTACCGCGGCGTGCCCCTGACGCCGGGTTTCGACGCCATCAGGATCGCCGGCGAGTCCGTCTCCGTGCAGCTCATCCTCGAGGACGGCAGCATCGCCCATGGCGACTGCGCGGCCGTCCAGTACTCCGGGGCGGGCGGGCGGGACCCGGTCTTTTTGGCCCGGGAGTACCTGCCCCTGCTCGAGGAGGAGGTGGCGCCCCGCCTGCGGGGGCGGGAGCTTTTGGCCTTTCGCCCTTTGGCCGGTGAGATCGACGGGCTGTGCGACGCGCGGGGGCGGCGCCTACACACCGCCATCCGCTACGGCGTCACCCAGGCCCTGCTCGACGCCTGCGCCAAGGCGCAGCGCCGCCTCATGTGCGAGGTCATCGCCGCCGAGTACGGCATCGAGCCGGCGCTTGAGCCGGTCCACATCTTTGCCCAGTCCGGGGACGATCGCTACCTCAACGCGGACAAGATGATCATCAAGGGCGTGGACGTCCTCCCGCACGGCCTCATCAACAACGTCCACACCAAGCTGGGGGACAACGGCGAGATCCTCCTGGACTACGTGGCCTGGCTCAAAAAGCGCGTGGGGGAGCTGGGCGGCCGGGGGTATCTGCCCATCTTTCACCTGGACGTCTACGGCACCATCGGCCTGGCGTTCCACCACGACCTGGACCGGATCGCCGACTACCTGCGCCGCCTCCAGGAGGCCGCCGCGCCGCATCTCCTGCGCATCGAGGGACCGCTCGACATGGAGAACCGCGACGAGCAGATCGCTGTCTTTGCCGCCCTCCGGCGCCTTTTGCGCGCAAAGCGCATCCCCGTTGAGATCGTGGCCGACGAGTGGTGCAACAGCTGCGAGGACTTGCGGGCATTTGCCGACGCGGAGGCGGTGGACATGGTCCAGGTCAAGACCCCGGTCCTCGGCGGGATCAACAACGCCATCGAGGCCGTGCTCTACTGTAAAAAGCGCGGCGTCGGCGCCTACCTCGGCGGCACCTGCAACGAGACCGACCGCTCGGCCCAGGTCTCCGTGCACATCGCCCTGGCCACCCGGCCCGACCAGATGCTGGCCAAACCCGGCATGGGCGTGGACGAGGGGCTCTCGATCGTCAGGAACGAGATGGCGCGGGCGCTGGCGATCCTGTCGAAGCGGGGGGCGAACTCCGCCTCCTAATCCTCTGATGCCGTGGCAAACAACGGATCCCACCCGGCATCCATGCCGCCCTCCTCCGTGGGGAGAGGGCTTTTTAGCTTTACTCTCTGATCGTGGAGAAGGGGGAAGGCAACCGCGGGGTGAGTTTGTTACGGCCGGAGCCTGGGCTGTGCTGCCCGTAGCGTAGAAGGAAAAGAAGGAAAAAAGTAGAACAAATCTGACCGAGGACGAACCCGAACAGGGAGGCAAGACGGCGGCGGGGGCGGCGAGGCGATGGCCGTGCGGATCCAGGCCCGCCATGACGGGCGCCTGGCGGTGATCTTTCCATACTCGGAGGACAGGGTGGGCAGGATCAGGACCATCCCCGGCCGGCGCTGGCATCCCGAGGAAAAGGCCTGGAGCGTGCCGGCGGAGGAGGGGATGGTTGAGAGGCTGCGGGCACTGTTCGCCGGTGAGCCTGTAGAGGTGGAGGAACGGCAGGCACAAAAGGGAGATTCGGCCGTGCAGATCATCAGGAGATTATCGGAGGAATTCAGGCTCGGTGGTTACAGCCCAAAGACGCAAAAATCTTATCGTCATCACTGCTCACGTTACCTGCGCCGGATAGGTAAAGATCCTATGAACGCATCGCCTGATGATATCCGGATGTATCTGCTCTATCTCATAGATGAGGCTGGTGTATCAAGGTCTTACTACGATCAGGCCGTTAGTTCTTTGAAATTCCTATATGAAAAAGTGTTAAAATCGCCGACACAAATAGAAGGAGTCGTCAGGCCAAGGAAAGAACGAAAACTACCGACGGTATTGGGCCGGGAAGCAGTCCAGAAACTGTTGAGAGCCGTAACGAACCTCAAGCATCTAGCGGTCTTGATGCTGGCTTACTCGGCGGGTTTAAGAGTGAGCGAGGTTGGGAATACCTCAGTACTTCAGCGTGCACGCTCTTAGGCATTCGTTTGCCACGCATCTTCTGGAGGCGGGGACTGATCTGCGTAATATCCAGGAATTGCTCGGGCATAGCAGTTCGAAGACCACCGAGATCTATACGCATGTAAGCCGGAAGGCCTTGGGAAAAATCGTAAGTCCGGCTGGATACGATGGGATTGAAAGTCGACGAACAGGACCCCAAAAGCGGCATAGACGACACGTGACGGCCATGACCCAAGTTGGGGATCATAAACGACATTTGGAATTTACTGCCAATACGACACGTGTCGTCCAAGACATAGATATGTGATATCTCCGCAATCCGGGCCAATGGCGGTCTTCCGGACCGCCATGAGGACAAACCGATTCTGGGAGAGTGATGTCATGAACGGGAAACCCGGGGACGACCCGTTGCTCGATATTTTGGCATATAAGAGGAGAGTCTTTTCAGAACAGGCCGATGCCCTAATCATTGAGATCGAAAGACTGGGTGGACATAAAGAGCTCGAGAAGATCGATTTACTTAATCCGCCGGACCGAAAAACTCTAGAGGAACGTTTGGTTGGGATTCGAGATCGTTTAAAGAAAGAGGCCAGGGAAGGCGGATGGGAATTGGACGAGGATGAAAGGGGATAAAAGGACTTGTCGCCATCCGTGGCGCGGATGATTGGGTGGCGGAGACGATCGCATATCAGCGGGTTGTCGGCTCCGCGCCGGATAGAAGATTGTCTGGGAATGCGGC
>JBLNBS010000160.1:0-12321 GCA_050260175.1 Patescibacteria group bacterium
GCCGCCGCCGTCATCTTCTTCGGTTTCGGGATCTTGAGTATGATCCAGGGCGGCGCCTCATTGCCCTCCTTTGTTTGGGGGCCGGCAATCCTCATCATCGCGGCCTTGTGCCTTCTTTTCCAGCGCAAAGCCAGTCAAAAAAGGAGTTAGTGCAATCCGGCGAGACCCCGTCCGCCCTCGGGCGCGAGGAGAACCGCGGTTTTAGCGGGATGTGCAGTAAAAAAGCGCGCCTTTACGGTTCGCGGAATATACCCGTTGCCAAGAGGCTGTCATGTAGTATAATGGGTCTGTCCCACGATCCTCGAGATACTGGAGGAACGGCACTTGAGAGTGGTAGTGGTCGGAGCGGGGAAACTGGGTTACGATATTTCCAGGATACTCTCCGGCGAGCAGCACGATGTCATCGTCATCGACAAGGACCATCAGGCTTTGAAGGCCATCACGCAAGATCTCGACGTCCTGACCGTCACCGGCAACGGCGCCAGCGTCAAGACCTTACAGGAGGCGGAGATAGGCACGGCCGATATCATGCTTGCCGTCACGGACAACGACGAACTGAACATGATCGCCTGCATGACGGCCAAGCAATCGGGGGTCGGCATGACGGTGGCCAGGGTGCGGAACCCGGATTATACCTCGTCGCACCCCATCGTGCTCTTATATAACAGTTATGGCATCGATATGATCATCAATCCCGAGTATCTGGCGGCCCAGGAAATCTACCGGTTGATCGAAGTGCCCATGGCATTGGATATCGAGTATTTTGCCGATGGGAAGCTGAGCCTGATCGGAGTTAGGATCGATAAGAACCTTGCCATCAGCGGCAAGCGGATCAAGGAAATGGGTATCAAGACCTTGACCATCCTGGCCGTGATCAGGCAGGACCAGGTAATCATCCCCGATGGCAACACGGAATTCCTGCCGAATGACAAGGTGTTTGTCCTTGGTCAGACCAGGGGCTTGCATGAGCTGAACGGTTTTCTCCAAAAAAACGTCCATTTCCAAAGGATCCTGATCGGCGGCGGCGGTAGAATCACCCGTTACCTCGCCAGGATGCTGCAAAACAGGAAGACCGTCCCGGATATCAGGATCATCGAACCGAGCATGGAAAGATGCCGCGAGATGGCTGTTGAGTTCGATAATTGCGCGATTGTCTGCGGCGATCCCGACAAGAGCGAGACGCTCAGGGAAGAACACCTCGGCGCCAACGATATCTTTATCGCCCTGACGGAATCGGATAACACGAACCTGGTCGCCTGCCTGCAGGCAAAAATGATGGGCGCCAAGGAGATAATTTGCGCGACCACCCGGGAAGATTACATCGTCCTGGCCGAGGCCGCCGGGGCTACGGCGACCGTCACGCCGAGGCTTCTGACCGCCAGTACGCTTCTCAAGCTCGTGCGGCGAAGCAACATCGTTTCTTTGAATCTCCTGCATCTCGGGGATGCCGTAATCTTGGAACTGATCGCGGGCGATCGTTCGCGGGCAACGGCGGGGCGCCTGACCGAACTGAACCTCCCCCGGGATGTCGTCATCGGTGCCGTGATCCATGAAGGGGATATCATCGTGCCGCGTGGTGACACGATCATCCACCCTGGCGACCACGTTGTCGTGGCCGGCTTGAAGGAGCATATTTCTCAGATAGAGGGTTTTTTCCAAGCCAAGACATCTCTCGCGGGGGTCTGATATGCATTTTCGGCTGATCTTGCATTCCCTGGGCAATATCACCCTCCTCATGATCCCGGCCATGTCCGTTTCGATGCTCTGGTCGCTGATCGACGGCACATCGGACGTTTACGCCTTTATCCATGCGGTACTGGCCGCCATGGTGATCGGCGGCGCTCTCCGGCTTGTCAAGCCGCGGGGGACATTCGAACGCCGGGACGGTTTCGCGATCGTTTTCTTTGGTTGGCTCCTCGTCACCGCCATAGGTGCGCTGCCGTTCGTCCTCTCGGGCAGCGTGCCGACTTATACCGACGCCTTTTTCGAGACCATGTCCGGATTCACCACCACCGGCGCCACCGTGATCGCGGCCGTCGAAGACTTACCCCGCGGCATCCTTTTCTGGCGCAGCCTTACGCATTGGCTCGGCGGGATGGGCATCATCGTGCTTTCCCTGGCCATCTTCTCCATATTCCAGACCGGAAACGCCCTATATAATGCCGAGGTACCGGGGCACGCCAAGGATAAGTTCCTGCCGCGCCTGCGGCATGCGGCGGCGATTCTCTGGTTGATCTACACGATAATATCCTTGATGGAAATCGTCTCCCTTAAGTTGGCGGGGATATCTTTCTTCGATAGCCTGATCCATACCTTTGGCAGCATGGGCACGGGTGGATACTCTTCACGCAACATCAGCGTGGAAGCATTCAAAAACCCCGCGGCTGAGATGATCATGGTCGTCTTCATGATCCTCGCGGGGATCAATTTCTCCCTGTATTACAGGGTATTTCAAAAAAAGAGCCTGAAAGCTCTCTTCAACCTGGAGACGAGAACGTTCCTGGCAATTATCGCGCTGGCCACGACGGTGATTGGGATCTTTCTTATCGGCTCGGGGGCGGTCGGATCGTTGGCCACAGCCATGAGACAGGCCGTCTTTCAAGTAACTTCCATTATCACGACTACCGGGTTTTCCAGCACCAATTTCGATTTTTGGCCGCCATTGGCCAAGGGCATTCTTTTGCTGCTCATGTTCATCGGCGCGTGCACCGGGTCGACCGGCGGCGCGATGAAGGTGGCCCGAATCGTGCTCCTGTTCAAGTATGCCCGCCGGCAGATTACGAAAGTTGCGCACCCGCGGTTGGTCGTCCAGACCAAGCTCGACGACAGTCTGGTGACGGACAGCGTCGTCCACGAGGTGCTGTCCTTCTTCTTCCTCTATATCGCACTCTATGTCGTTGGGTCTTTGACGATCATGGCCACCGGGCAGGATGTGGTGACGTCGATCTCGGCTTCCGCGGCCACGTTGGGTAATATCGGGCCGGGTTTGAACGTGGTGGGACCATACGGCAATTACGCCAGTTTCCATCCTCTCGCCAAATGGACCTGTTCCTTTCTCATGCTGGCCGGCAGGCTCGAGATCCTAACCGTATTGGTCATTTTCACGCCCAGCTTTTGGCGGCGCTAGCAGTTTCTCCGCACGAAGCGGGCGCATTGCCCGAAATATCGCCGAGGAATCCACGCGCGGGGGCGTTTGGACCATACGCGCGGGGGGAATCCTACCGCCGGTGATGGCGATGCGTCAATTCGTGCCCGTCTATTTCCTCACAGTGATGGTGCTCCTTTGCGCCCTCTTCATCCCCCGCGACCGCCTGCGCCGGCTTTTCCCCGCCGCCCTGACGGCGGGCCTCTTCGCGGAGATCCTCTCGATCCTGATCTTCTCCAAGACGATCAGGCTCTTCACTTACGTCGATCAGGGCCCTTTCAATATCAAGGGGTTCCCCATCCTCATCCTCTTCGGCTGGGTGTTCCTCACCGAGCTGTACCTGCATTGGCGTCCGGATGTGAACGGCACTTGGCCGCTCCTGGTTTACACCTTCTCTTTTGCCGTCCTCCTGCTCCTGCTCCACGAGTTGGTGGAAAACGCGGGGATCTTCGTGGATATCTTCAAGTACTTCGACGTTGTCGACCTCGCCGGCAACTTCGTCCGGCTCCTCCTAGCCCATTGGCTTGAAAGGTCGGGGTTCTTTGGCAAAACCTTGGCTGACGGGTGCGGAGAGGGCTAAAGTGCTCTCTGCCTTCAAAGACCCCCCGCCATACGTCCGCGCCGGATCAAGACGCTGGCCCAGGCAAAGAGCGGGACGATCTCAAGAAAGTACTACTGCATGCGGCTGAATGTCTCGACGAGGACATTGCGCAGCCGCGACAGGCGCAAGGTCGGCAGCTCCATAAAGGCTCGTGCTTGACAAATCCCGGCGCGGTTGTCCGCGCGGGGCCAAGGGCAGACCGTACCATCGGCCAAGAACGCCCGCCGTGAGGTGTCATAGCATGTGATGCACAGCAGTGCAAAGGAGCGCCGGACATGGACAACGTTGACCCCCTGGTGAATCCCGCCGATCCCGGCACAGTGCCCAAATTCGTCGATCCCCTGCCGATTCCCGCCGTACTCAAGCCAATCGGCATGGAGGGGAAAAAGCCCCTCTACGAAGTGGTCATGAACCAATTCCGCCAAAAGCTCCACCGGGACTTCGCGCCGACTCCGGTCTGGGGGTACAACGGCACCTATCCCGGGCCGACCATCGAAGCCAGAACCAACCGGGCAATCACCGTCCGGTACCTGAACGATCTGCCCGCCACTCCCCTCCTCTCCGTGGACCACAGCATCCATGGGGCCGAACCTTACCGGCCCGACGTGCGCAATGTCGTGCATCTGCATGGCGCCAATACACCGAGCGTCTTCGATGGCAATCCGGACGCCTGGTTCACACCCGGTCAGACCGAGGCGGGCCCGGCGTACGTCACGAACGTCTACACCTACCCGAACAGGCAGCCCGCGACCACCCTGTGGTACCACGACCACGCCCTGGGCATCACGCGGCTGAACGTCTACGCCGGGTTGGCCGGATTCTACTTGATCCGCGACACCCGGGAGGATGCCCTGAAGCTGCCGAGGGGCCGTTTCGAGGTGCCGCTGGTCATCCAGGACCGTACGTTCAATCCGGATGGATCGCTCTTTTATCCGGAGACGATCGAGCCGGAGTTCTTCGGCAACACGATCCTCGTGAACGGTATGGTCTGGCCGTTTTTGGACGCGGAACCGCGCCGGTATCGGTTGCGGTTCTTAAACGGCTCCAACTCCCGCTTTTACCACTTCCGATTCGAGCCGGCGCTGCCCATGCTCCAGATCGGGGTAGAGGGAGGCTTCCTGGCACGCCCGGTGCTCCTGGACGAGATCCTGCTGGCCCCGGCGGAGCGGGCTGATGTGATCGTGGACTTTACGGGCCAAAAAGGTGCCGTGTTCACGCTCGCAAACGACGCGCCGACCCCGTTCCCGGACGGCGATCCGCCTGATGAGAACACCTCCCGGCTCATGCAGTTCCGCGTGGTCCTGCCCTTGAGCGGTAAGGATCGAAGCGTGGTGCCGTCGGAGTTGCCCGCTGGCCTCGACCTTTGCCCGGCGGACGCGATCAAGAGCCGCGACCTGACGCTCAACGAGGTGGAGGACGACATGGGGCGCGTGGAGCCGCTCCTCGGCATCCGCGGCATCTCCGGCAGACCGCTCCCGCTGGCCTGGGGCGATCACACCACCGAGCTCCCGCGGCTGAACACGGTCGAGATCTGGAACCTGATCAATCTCACCGCCGACACGCATCCAATCCACCCGCACCTGATCCGGTTCTTGATCCTGGACCGCCGGCCTTTCGACCTCGACCGGCTCCAGACATCGGGGGAACTCGTCTTTACGGGGCAGCCGGTACCGCCGGACGAGAACGAGCGCGGGCCCAAGGACACCGTGCGGGCCAATCCCGGCGAGGTCACGCGCATCATTGCCCGCTTCGGCGATTTCCCCGGGGATTTCGTCTGGCACTGCCATATCCTGGAACACGAGGATCACGACATGATGCGGCGTTATCAGGTGTTGCCGGAGGATGCGTGAGGATCGTCCCAACAGAGGCACACCGCTTTTAGGGCCGGGCGAGATTGCAGCGCAAGAAGGTGTCCCCCATGGCCGCAGACCCGGCCGCCGGGCGGATGTACTTTTGGCAGCGCATCTTGGCGGGCATCGCATCCGAGGCGCGGCCGCGGAGGACGACGCCCTCTTGCGCGCCTCCATGGCAATCGACACCCGGCCCGAAACGGGGAGCCGGACCATGCCGATCTGCCGTTATGCCTGTACCGTCATGCCGCCCGGTTTGGACGCGCGCTTTAGGATCAGGGCGGGCACGGACGACCTGCTATGCGTCTGGTGAGGGACACCGGCCACGCAGACGTTTTTAATAATCCATGCCCAGGACGTAGAGACTAGATTCGCCTTGGCACCTGGTGCGTTTCCGGGAGGAAACCTCGTGAACCCTAGATCTCCGGACAAATCACACCCGCTCATGAAACTGCTGGCTTTCAAGGAACCCCGCGCCGAGCCGGGGTTCGTCCTGGCCTGGGACGAGCCGGATGAGGTCGGGGAAAAGACCAACAAGGAAGGGGATTTCTACGACGAGCGCTTCCTGATCGCTCCCGGCAGGACCTTGAGCGGCGACCTCGAGGCGGATATCCAGATCTTCACGGAGCTTTTCGGCGAGGGCGGCATGCTCGGGCGGCGCGATCTGCGCGCGGCCGGCCAGGAGGCGGCGGTCCTCTTCCTGCTCGACGCGGTGGACCGTAAGATCCTGGCGGAGGATGTCATCGCCAGAATCACGGCCGCCGGTGAGCCGAAGCTCGAATCCCTCCAGGCGAAACTCGCCACCAGCCGGGCGGCGATCGAGGCTGATCCGAACCGGGGCCTGGAGCGGCTCCTCCACGGCGACGCCCTGATCCTGCTCGCCGGCGAAAAGCGCTTCATCGTGGCGGGCGCCAGGGGCTCGCCCCACCGCCAGGTCGGCAAGCCCGTCACCGAGCAAGTCGTCAAGGGCCCTCAGGAGGGCTTCGTCGAGGATCTCGACATCAACCTGGCTCTGATTCGCAAGCGCCTTCGTACTCCCCGTCTGAGGACGGAGGAGCTGGAGGTGGGCACCCTCAGCCGGACCCGGGTAGCGGTTCTGCGCCTTGACGGCATTACCAATCCCCGATTGTACAAGGAAGTCTTGCGCAGGCTCCACGGGGTCAAGGTCTCTTTCCTCATGGATAGCGGGGAACTCGAGCAGTTGATCGAGGACAATACCTACTTCCCTTACCCGCAGATGCTGGTCATAGAACGGCCGGAACGCGCGGCCGCGGCTCTAAACGAGGGCAAGGTCGTCGTCCTGGTGGACGGGAGCATGCTGGCCCTGGCCATGCCGACCACCGTCATCAGCCTGCTTCATGCGTCCGAGGACTACAGCGTGCGCTGGCCATCAGGGATTTACCTGCGTTTTATCAGAATCCTGACAGTCTTCGCCATCCTTTTCGGGACCGCCCTCTATGTCGCTTATAGCCTGTACCAGCCGGAGTTCCTCCCCACGGATCTCCTGTTTTCGCTGATCGCCATCAAACAGCGGGCGCCCCTCCCCACCATCCTCGAGGTCCTGTTGTTGGAGTTCGTTTTCGAGGTCCTGCGGGAGGCGAGTATCAGGGCGCCGCAATACCTGACAGTCCCCCTGACCATCTCGATCGCGGTCTTTTTGGGCCTGGCCGCGATTTTTGCCAACATCGTCGATCCAGTCCTATTGATCATCGTTGCCCTCGCCAGCATCGGGGCGTTTGTGATCCCCGAGTTCGCGACCTCCCTCAGTTACAGGCTGACCAGGTATTTCTACATCGCCTTGGCTTTCGGTTTCGGTTTCATCGGCATCGCCTTTGGCGCCTACCTGCACCTGTTTATCCTGGTTTCGCAAAAGAGCTTCGGGGTGCCCATGATGGCGCCCATAGCGCCATTCGCCAGACGCAGTAGGGACATCGCGCTCTTGCGGCCCGTGATGCAGAGAGCCAAACGGCCGGATCAGTTCGACCCGCTGCAGGTCCGGCAACAGCCGAAACGCAGCCAGGTCTGGAAAGAGGAACAGCAGGAGAAACCCCTCAAGCCGCCGGAAGGAGACCATTCGGAGTGATCAGAGAAGGACGGATCGGCACCTTCGAGACAGTCATGATACTAGTTTTTCCCATCCTGGGCAAGATTTACCTCTCTTATGCCTCGGGGATAATCAAGGAAAACCTCTCCGCCGCCTGGCTGGCGGTGCTCATCGGCTGCCTGGCGGCGGCCCTCATGTTCATCCCCCTGGCCGCGCTCCTGCGCCGCTTCCCCGGGGAAGACCTGATTGGGATCGCCCGCCAGTCCCTGGGACCGTTCCCGGGAGGACTCGTGATCGGCCTCGTCGTGCTCTTCATCTTCTTTAGTACCGCCACGACGCTCCGGCAAATCGGCGAAACCGTGATCGGCACGGCCCTGCCGCAGGTGCCGCTCCTGCTCATGATCGCGGCCTTCGCCGTGCTCATGGCCCTGACCGGCCGGTGGGGGCTGGAGGCGATCGCCCGCGTGGCATCATTTATCACGCCGTACCTTTTGATCGGCGGTACCGCTCTCCTGCTTA
Organism: Patescibacteria group bacterium; assembly: GCA_050260175.1. Classification (GTDB taxonomy): domain Bacteria; phylum Bacillota; class UBA4882; order JAAYXC01; family JAAYXC01; genus JBLNBS01. The sequence continues at coordinate 8,160 of JBLNBS010000160.1, forward strand.
TGCACTTACCCAATATGAAAGCCGATTACCTGGCGCCCCTCTGGGGCCCCGGCCCCGGCAGGCTGGCGCTCAACGGCATCCTGCGCAGCTCGCTCATGAGCGAACTCGTCTTGCTGGGCTTTATCGCGCCGGCCGTGGCGCGCAAGAAGATCGTGCCGAGCGGCGCCTATCTCATCGTCATCGCCACCATCGTCCTGACGGGAACGATGCTCATCGGTCAGATGATTTTCCCCCCCAGCGTGGGGGCGGAAAACACCTTTCCCTTTTACGAGATCGCGCGCTCCATCTATTGGGGCCGTTTTTACCAGCGTGTGGAATTCCTCTTCATCCTGGTCTGGATCGTAATGGTGATGCTCAGCCTCACGGTGCGTTTTTACTTCTCCATCACGGCTTTTGCCAAGATCTTCAAGCTTCCTTACTACCAGCCGCTCATTCCCCTCGCTGCTCTGGCCACCCTGGGCGCGGCGCTCCTTTTTCCCGATTATGCCACCACCGTCCATTGGGACAACCTCATCCGGGGGAGATGGGCGTGGGTGCCGGCCTTTGCCGCGCCGGCGCTGATATACGTGATTGCGGTCTTGCGTGGGAAGAGGGGGGAGAGGGATGCGTAGGAGTATATCGGAACTCAACCCCGGCGTTTCGCGCCACCCCCTCTCTTCCGCGGAAGAGAGGGGGCCGGGGGGTGAGTTTAACTATGGTGAGATAAAGCTGGTCTGCATCATCTGTCTTGTCGCACTGGCAATCCTCCTCACCGGCTGCGCGGGCATGCGCGAGATCGACGAGGCCGCATACATCCTGGCCATGGGCCTCGATCGGGGACCGGGCCGCAACATCGAAGTCTCCGTGGCCGTGGGCAACGCGGTGACTGGGGGGCAGGCCCAAGGGGGCGCCGGCGGGAACCCTGCCCAGTCACTGCGGATCTACACCGCGACGGCGCCGACCGTCTTTTCCGCGCTCAACCTCATCAACACCGTGGTCGAGCTGCCGCTCACCCCGACCCATCTGAAGATGGTCGTCTTTTCGGAGTCGCTGGCCAGGCGGGGGATCCGGGAGCAGCTCGACATCTTCGTGAGATGGCGCCAGTTCCGGCGGACCATCTTTCTCGCCGTCACTCCCGGCCCGGCGCGGGCGGCCATCGAGTCCCTCGTCCCGCCCTTGCAGAACCCCGCGAAATTCCTCGAGATGATGACCCTGACCCAGAATTATGTGGGCTTTACGCCCTTCGGCCAGCTGCTCGGGTTCTATAACGCCTACAAGACCAAGGGCGCTCCCATCGCCCTGATGGTGGCGCCCAGGACGAGCAAGCCGGCCCTGGCCTTGACGCAGACGGGCATCCCGGATGCGCGGCCGGATCTGGACGTATCCGGCGATCCCGGGAATCTGACCGCCGGGCGGGCGCCCGTGGCCGGCGAGGGACCGCTCCAGTTCATGGGCACGGCCGTCTTTGCCCGGGATAAGATGGTGGGCGCCCTGAACGGCAACCAGTCGCTGGCCATGTCCATCATGCGCGGGGAACTGCGCCGGGCTTTCATCACCGTGCCGGATCCGGTGGAGTCAGGCAGGTTCATCCTGGCCGAGATCAGTCAGATCCGCAAGCCGCGGGTGAACGTGAAGCGCACGGGCGGCGGGATCGTCATCAGCCAGGATATCCTGCTGAACGGCGAAATCGTGACCGTGCAAGGCGATAAGGCATACGAGACCCCGGGCCGCAACCGCCCGGTCGAGCGGGCCCTGGAGAAATGGATCCGGGGGAAATGCCTGGAGGTTCTCGCCAAGATGCAAGCGCTCGGCGCGGATATCTTCGGCTTTGGCGACAAGGCCCGCTGGCTGGTCCCGGATTGGGCGGCATGGAGGAAGCTGGACTGGCGCAAGGAATTCAAAGCAGCCCGGCCCGCGCTGAGAATAAGGGTGCGCGTCGACCGCATGGGCCTGGTCATCGAAAAGAACGCGGTGCGGGAGGAACGGGAGGAGTAGGATGTTCGGCTTTTGGGGTTTTCTTTTTTGGACCGTTATGACCGTCCGGCTTGCGGCATTTGCCGCATGGGCCTGGCAAAAAGGGCACCGGTTGGGCGTTTGCGGACTTGGGCTTTTGTCCCTCGTCGCATTGGGTATCCTTGTTGCCGGAGCGATCCTTGGGAATAGGTTGGGATAAACCGATATGTGAAGAACCCGGCCGGAGTCATATCAGGCCTCGTAAATCACCAGAGAGGATTCTCATGCGGGCGCAGGGCGCCGTCCTTACGAAAGAGCCTCAACACGTATAGAGCCACACAATGCATGATCAGAGCCAGGTAGAAGATCTCGGCATAGGACCAGTGGCCCGGCCGCAGATGGCGCTCGATGGCCGCCATAGCGTAGATAGCCGTGCTCAACAGGGAAAAGCCGAGGATGAAGAGGTACTTGAACCTGCTATAGACCAGGATCAGGTGGTCGAAGACTACCATGGCCCCGAACCAGGCCACGGCGAGGAAGAACGGGGTATGCAAGAAGGTTAACGGGACCGGGGGGAAACGCCACAAGCCCAAGGATCCCACCGCCAGGTAGTTGAGGGGGTAGCTCGCGAGGAAGCCAGTCAGGAAGGCGGGAAGCCAGACCCGCTTTAGGCAGGGCAGCGGTATGGCCACGGCGATCAGGCTCCAGACCGCCGCGGCAATAAAGAGCCAATGCAGTAAATGCTTTAACTCTCCATGCATGACGTATATTCTACCGCCAAACCACGCTGTTAACCCCTGCGGAACGGGGATGAGTTCAGTTGTTGGAGCCGCCGCGCACCATCGGCACGAAGACCACACCACCGTGGTCCTCGACCTCCACTTCCCCGGCACGCTTCCATACCCGGAGGAGCGTCTGGGGTTCCCCGGGGGGGCCGACCGGGACGATGAGCCGCCCGCCATCGGTTAGTTGCTCCACCAGCGTTTCGGGAATGCAGTCCGGCGCGGCTGTCACGATGACACCGTCAAAGGGCGCCTCGTCCGGCCAGCCCTCCCACCCGTCGCCCAGGCGGTAGCGGATATTGCCGTAGCCGAGTTCGGACAGGGTCTCCCGGGCCAGCGCGGCCAGAGGCGCCACGACCTCCACCGTGAGGACCTCCCCCGCCAGCTCGGCCAGGATGGCCGTCTGGTACCCGGATCCGGTCCCGACCTCGAGCACTTTTTCCCCGCCTTGCAGATCCAAGAGCTCGGTCATGAGCGCCACGATATAGGGCTGCGAGATCGTCTGCCCGTGACCGATGGGGAGCGGCCGGTTGCATCCGGCCAGCATGCGATAGTCAGGCGGCAGGAACCGCTCGCGCGGCACCTTGGCCAGGGCCGCCAGGACCCGCGCGTCGGTGATGCCCATGAGGCGCAGTTCGTCGATCAACCCGCTCTTTTCCGTCCCCCGGCCCTCCCCCGCCTGATGGGCATAGTGTGCCCGGCGCTCCCGCTCGAGCCACCCACCCGGGCCGTAAACATTTCTGCGCCAGGGGCATTTTCCCTTTTTACGCACGTTTGGAGCAGCGGCCCCGTCCTTGACATCTCCCGCGGTATGGATTAGCATACTGATTGTATCGGTATGATCGTTCATATCACCCGGATTTCGAAAGCATCTTTTCCATCCGCGGTTTTGGCAGCCATGCCGGCACCAAAGGCACTTGCACCTTTGGTCGCACTTCACGCGCCAAAGACGCAGCAACTTCGGGTCGAGTTTGCTCTCGAAATTCCGGATCGAGGGAGAGATATGGGCCATGAATCCTCATGCCATGCCCAACTTTTATGGGGCCGTGACCGTGGGCGAGCGCGGCCAGGTCGTCATCCCGCAGGCGGCGCGCGAAGCCCTGAAAATCAAGCCCGGGGACAAGATGCTCGTCCTGAGCGGCGCCATGGGCGACCACGGCCTGATGATGCTAAAGGCCGAGGCGGTCAGCGAGTTCCTGGCGCATTTTACGGAGAAGATGAACAGCCTGGAGCGCCTGGTCAAGATGGCCACGACGGAGCAGGATAAGGATTGAGTTCATATGACCCACAGCGTCTTCCAATAGCGATGAGCCTGTGCGCGTAATGCCACGGACCACTAGGAGCGGTGTGAAAAAGGTACCGGAACGCAGATTATAGCGATTAACACCCAGATGACAAAGAGTTATAGAATCGCATGAAATCGGTATGTTGCCCAATCTTGCATAATC
>JBLNBS010000161.1:0-21301 GCA_050260175.1 Patescibacteria group bacterium
CCATCCAGTTCAGGTAGTGCTTGGCAAAGCGCTCGGGGACGAACTTGATCCGCCCCTCCTTGACGGCCCGGATGGCGGGCTCGGCCAAGGGGCGCATGCGCACGAACCACTGCTTGGAGGCCAGGGGCTCGATGATGGTGTCGCAGCGGTAGCACTGGCCCACGGCATGGGTATAGGCTTCCGTCTTGACGAGGAAACCTCCCCGGCTCAGCTCTTCGACCACCCTTTCCCTGGCCTCGAGCCTGTCGAGACCCGCGAACGGGCCGGCCTCTGAGGTCATCCTGGCGTCAAAGCCGATCGCGCTGATGACGGGCAGGCCGTGGCGGCGCGCCATCTCCCAGTCGTTGAGGTCGTGGCCGGGCGTCACCTTGAGCGCGCCCGTGCCGAACTCCATGTCCACGTAGTCGTCGGCGATGACCGGGATCCGGCGGTCCGTGAGCGGCAGGACCACGGTCCTGCCCACGGCCGCCCGATAGCGTTCGTCCTTGGGGTTGACCGCCACGGCCGTGTCTGCCAGCATGGTCTCGGGCCTGGTGGTGGCGACCTCGATATGGCCGCCGCCGTCGGCAAAGGGGTAGCGCAGATGCCAGAGGCTGGACTCGCGCTCCTTGTGCTCCACCTCCACGTCGGAGATGGTGGTCCGGCACGTGGGGCACCAGTTGATGAGGTAATGGCCCCGGTAGATCAGGCCCTTATTGTACAGCCGGAGGAAGACCTCGCGCACGGCGGCCGAGCACCCCTCGTCCAGGGTGAACCGCTCGCGCTCCCAATCGCAGGAGCAACCCAAACGCTTGAGCTGGCCCACGATGGTGCCGCCGTACTTTTCCCGCCAGTCCCAGACGCGCGCCAGGAAGACCTCGCGGCCCAGGTCCTCCTTGCGCACGCCCTCGCGCGCCAGCTGCCGCTCGACCACGGCCTGGGTGGCGATGCCCGCGTGGTCCGTGCCGGGGACCCAGAGCGCCTCGTCGCCCTCCATGCGCCGCCAGCGGATCAAGACGTCCTGGATGGTCATGTCAAAGGCGTGGCCTAGATGGAGCGCGCCCGTGATATTGGGCGGCGGGATGACGATGCAGAAAGGCTTGCGCCCCGTGTCCGGCTCGGCGTGAAAGAACCGCCCGGCCAGCCAGTACTCGTACCAGCGGCTCTCGACCGCCTTTGGATCATAGACCGGCGCCAGTTGGGTGGACATGGAGATCGCCTCCACTTTCCTCAAGCTTATGGTCCGATGTCTCCGCGCACGACGTCTTCTAGCCCAATAGCCATGCAAGGTTTGGGCGGGTTTTCTTCGCGCGTTCGCGTCTTCGCGTAAAAAACAAAAACCCCCGCGCCCTCTAAGGGCGGAGGTTTTCCGCGGTACCACCTTAGTTCCGCGCGGCGCTCGAAAGAGAGGGCGCGCGGCTCTCTTGGCGCTGTAACGGGCTCCCCCCGGCGGGACTTACATCTTGCGCCTCAGTCCCGCGGCTCCCGGGCGACCTTCGGACCCGCCTCTCCCGGGGAACCTCACAGCCATCGGGTTCCCCTCTCTACGGGCGGCTCGATTCGGCCCTACTCCTCCCGATCGATGCCGATCGCATCTGGTTTGCCTCTAATCATACGGCAGCGGGGCCTGATTTGTCAAGCGGCCTGCCGTCTGCGGTGCTTACCCTAGCCGCCCCCTCACCTGCGGGACCGGAACCGCCGCCACCGGGGTTACGCCGCGGAGCAGCCGCAAAAGCGCCCGAAGTGGAGCCGGCCGCGGCTCGCCCCCGTATGCCGACGGCGCCGGGGACAGGCGGCCGACGCGCCGCAACGCCCACGCACTCCTTGCGGATTTGGCGCGCAGTTCGCCACGGCGGCCCCGGATTCCTCCTGCTTAGACCCGATTTACGAAAAACCTCCTCGGAGCGAGGAGGTCTGCCGGATTCTGGACTAGAGGTTGTACTGGGTGTAGTTGCACTCCACGATCGCCACGTCCAGGTGGTGGGCGGCGTCCAGCAGGAGATCCCTGGCGGTCTGGCTCGACTCCGTCTGGGCCAGGGCTCTCAATTTGTCCGCGTTCTGCTGGCACGTGTTCAGGCAGTTCTGGAGATCCTTCCTGGGATCCATGGGCAACCCTCCTCGCTTATGAGTGTGTACGTGCACTGTTCTGGTCACAAAACACAGTGCCACCGTGTGACGCCTGATGCCAGAGTTTGTGCTCCGCAAGCGATAAATCAGCTTAGTCGCACAAACTCTTACGTGATGTTCTTGGCCTGCAGGCACTCGGAGATGCACTGCTCGATCTGGTTCGCCCCCGACGTGGCGGCCTTGCGCGCCGAGGCGTTGACGATGTTGTTGGCCGCCGATCTGAGCGTCATCGCGGCTTGGGTGCATTGATCGATGCACTGCTGGATCTGTTCCCTGTTCGCCATAGGCATCACCCCCCGTGTGTTCATGGCCGTGCTTTGCCATACCAAAGCAGACAGCGGTGACGCTGCCGCGATCCTAGTATGCCCGCCGGGCTGGATGCGGCCGATGGATTTTGGGAGGAATCAGGGCGCACGGCAGGATGTAACAATCCACCGCAGAATACGTTCCTGTTTTATGCCTGCCGGGTAACGGGCGCCCGCGCGGCCGCCGCCTGCAAGCTATGCGGGGCAAAAGCACAAACTCTAGGAGCGTTGGTCTCGTACACACGCCTCCAAAGGTCAAAGGAGTGTTCGTGGAGATGCCTCACTGGGGTTCATTGTCCATCGCGGAAGTCGTGCGCGAGCTGGTGACCGACCCCGGCTCCGGGTTGCGGAGCGAGGAGGCCGCGGCGCGGCTGGACAAGTACGGCCCGAACAAGCTCGTCGAGGACAAGCCCCGTTCGCTCTTGGTGAGGCTCCTCGGGCAGTTCAAGGATTTTCTGGTCCTGATCCTGATCGCCTCGACCGTCATCGCCGCCGTCATGGGAGAGATACTGGACGCCGCGGTCATTTTGGGCATCGTCATCCTCAACGCCATCCTGGGCGTGATCCAGGAAGGGCGGGCGGAACGCGCCCTGGCGGCCCTGCGGCGCATGGCCGTGCCGGAGGCGTCGGTGATCCGCGACGGGCGCCAGGCACGGGTGCCCTCGCACGGGTTGGTGCCGGGCGATCTCGTGGTGGTCCAGGCGGGGGACGTCATCCCCGCCGATCTGAGGCTCACGGAGGCCGTCAACCTCAAGACGGACGAATCGCCCCTGACCGGAGAGTCGCTGCCCGTCGAGAAGGATGCCGCGGCGATCGCCGCGCCTGACGCCTCTCCTGGCGATCAGCCCGGCATGGCCTTCTTGGGCACGACCGTGGTCTACGGCCGTGGCCGGGGGGTGGTCGTGCGCACGGGCATGGAGACGGAGATCGGCAAGATCGCCGCCATGGTGGCGTCCGTAGAGGAGCAGGAGACGCCGCTCCAGGCCAAGCTGGCCGAGTTCGGCAAGTGGCTCGGCCTGGCCTGCCTGGCCATCTGCGCCCTCGTCTTCGCCATGGGTATCCTCCGCGCCGCGCGCCTGGACCGGCAGGAGATCCTGGAGATGTTCATGACCGCCGTCTCGCTGGCCGTGGCCGCCATTCCCGAGGGCCTGCCCGCCATGGTCACCATCGTGCTGGCGTTGGGCGTGCAGAGGATGATCGCCCGCAACGCCATCATCAGGAGGCTGCCGGCCGTGGAAACCCTCGGCTGCGCCACCTATGTCTGTTCCGACAAGACGGGCACTCTCACCGAGAACAAGATGACCGTCACACACATCCATCTCGCCCGGGGCGAGTCGATCCAGGTGGGCGGCCAGGGCTACAGGATCGAGGGCGGCTTTACCCGCAAGGACGGCATCGCCGTCGACGCGCAGAGCGATCCCGATCTGCGGCTCCTGCTCCGCGCCGCCCTGGCCTGCAACGATGCCGACCTGGTCCAGGGCGAGGACGGCTCCGCGGCCGTGCTCGGCGATCCGACCGAGGCGGCGCTGGTCGTCCTGGCGGCCAAGGCGGGGATCGAACGCCGCGCTCTCGAGGAGGAGTTGCCCCGCAGGCAGGAGATCCCCTTTGACTCAGCGCGCAAGCGCATGACGACCGTTCACGCCCATGGCGGCGGCGGGATCGCCTTTACCAAGGGCGCGCCCGATCTCCTCCTCAAGGACTGCCGGACCTGCCTGGCGGACGGCGCCGCGCGCGAACTCACGGCCGAGGACCGTGCCGCCTATGCCGGGGCCATCGCCGATCTGGGCCTGCGCGGCCTGCGCGTGCTCGGCCTGGCATACCGCGACGTGTCGGAGGGCGACGCGCAGGAAAACTGGGACAAGGACCTGTGTTTCCTGGGCCTCGTGGGCATGCACGACCCGATCCGCCAGGAGGCGCGCGCGGCCGTGGCGACCTGCCTCGAGGCTGGCATCAGGCCCGTGATCGTCACGGGCGATTATCCGCAAACCGCCCGGGCTATCGCGGCCGAGCTCGGCCTGGACGGCGCCGGGGTGCTCACGGGGGCCGAGATCGAGGACATGGCCCAGGAAGAGCTGGGACGGGCGCTGGGCGAGACCCATGTCTTTGCCCGGGTCTCCCCAGAGCACAAGCTGCGCATCGTGGAGGCGCTCCGCGGCCGGGGAGAGGTGGTGGCCATGACCGGCGACGGCGTCAACGACGCGCCGGCGCTGCGCTCGGCCGATATCGGCGTGGCCATGGGACAGGGAGGCACCGAGGTGGCCAAGGGCGCCTCGGACATGGTCCTGGCTGACGACAATTTCGCCACCATCGTCTCGGCCATCGAGGAAGGCCGGGTGATCTACGAGAACATCAGGAAAGCCGTGATCTACCTCCTCTCCTGCAATATCGGCGAGCTGCTCCTATTTTTCCTGGCCATCGTGGCGGGACTACCGCGGCCCCTTTTGCCCGTGCAGATCCTCCTCATCAACCTCGTCACCGACGGGCTGCCCGCCCTGGCGCTGGGCGTGGAACCCAAGGAACGGAGCGTCATGAATACCCCGCCCAGGAACCCGAAGGAGGGCATCCTCAATCGCGGCGTAGTGATCAGGCTCGTGATCGTGGGCGTGCTGATCGCCGTCTCGGCCCTGGCGCCGTTCGTCGTCCTGAGAGCGCTCGGTTACCCCGATACCCAGGCCCGGGCGGCCGCCTTCATCACACTCGCCCTGGCTGAGCTCTTGCGCGTCTTTTCGAGCAGGTCCGAACGTGTACCCTGGTGGCGGCGGCCGTTTTTCAGCAATCCGCAATTGATCGCGGCCGTGGGTTCGTCCTTCCTCCTGATCATGGGCGTTCTCTACCTGCCTCCCGCGGCGCGCCTTTTTCAAACGGCCGCGCCCACGGCAAAGGTTTGGGGCCTGATCGCCTTTGCCGCGCTCTGGCCCATGCTCGGCGCCGAGGCGGTAAAGTGGTTCAGCCGGCGGCGGTCCGGCTGATGGGGGACAAGCTGAATATGCTTACCAGTATATCTAATAAAAGCCAGGCATAGCCCGCCCCGCAGATGCCATCCTAAGAGCGAGGGATCTGCAGTGGCCGAGGCGCAGATCGGCGTCGGTCCCGTCCTAGCGACCTATAGGATCGGCGTCGGTCGGACGAAGGATCGGCTGGGGCTCAAAATGCCGCCTTTCGCCTCTTTGTAACCTCTGGCTTTTGGCTTGACTGCGGCCATGTTACGGGCAAGTGCGCGCGGGTTCTAGCCGGTCTGAGTTAGATCGTCATTGGTGCGCCAACTTGGTATGGCGGTTGCAGAGATCGTCATGCCAGGGAAACGCATCAATGGCGGTCAAGCCCAGATTGTCATCGGAGCGAAAGTGTTCGGTTGCAGTCGAGAGATTGCAGCCGGATGCCCAAGTTTCGATGGCAGTCGGTCCAAGGTCATCGTACTCGGTGTAATGGGTGTTTGCAGCCGAAAGGTTGCAGGTATCCACGCAACCGGGTGCGGTGGCCGGAGATAAGGTTACTGCAGGTTCCTTTTTCATGCCCAAAAAAGCCCAGAGGCGTCCGGGCCAGATTCCTGGTTGCCGCGCCCGCCAAAGACGGCTTTCCCGGGTTTGACGGTTACCGCCCGCCGATGTTACCATCATAGACAGAAACCCGACTGGACCGTATCGTGCCCGGTCGGGGGACGAGAGCGCTACTGGCGCTGGCGCCGGCGGCAGTGGTTGCTCGACTGCCTTGGCAACGCCGGCAACCAGGCAGAAAATGCCCCGCAAGTCCATGGTCGATCCTCGGTTTGTTTCTATTCCATCGCGGCCCTTTTAGCCACCCCGCCGGGGTGGCCTTTTTTTCCCCGGGGAGCGTGGCGCGGGTTAATCACAACTCTATTAGAAGCTGTAATGCAGGCCGAAATTGAACATGGTGCCCACGTACATCGCGCCGCCCGGCTTGTCGAGCCGCCCCAGCGCCACCTCGAGGGAGGGCCGGAGATGGCCCAGGTCGTACTCGGCGCCGAGGAATGCCTGGTAACCCTGGATCGCCTGAGATTGGCCTCCTTCCAGGCGGTCGGAACGGCCGATGCCGGCGCCCACGTAAGGATGGAACGGACCCAGGACTGGCAGATTCAGGAACCCGCGCACCCCGTACGTCGCGTGCCCGCCCAGCCCGTCCCCCCTGTCCTGCAGCGACAAGGTCAGCATGGGCTGGACGGCGAGGAAGTCGTCGATGGGGATCTTGAGGCTGAAGCCCGAGGCCGGACCCGTATGCTGCCAGCCGAGGGAGATCATGTTGTCCGCCGCCGCGGCGCCGGGGAGGAGGAGCGTCAGCATGAATGCGATGATGAAATGGCGTGGTCTGAGCATCTTTGCTCACCTCCGCTTCCCCTATTCGGCTTATGGGCCGGCTGTCCTGCAGGTATCATCTGCCCCCGCTGGCTGGAATCGCCAGAGGGAGGTGCTTTGGGGCACAAACAAGCATCATGAAGCAGGAAAAAGCATCCGAACGGGGAATATACCTTTTGATCGAAAGCTTTCTAAAAAGGAGGTGGATTAGGGATGGGTTGCTGCGGTGGAAAGAAGGAAGAGAAGAAGGACACCACCAAGAAGAAATAGTTACGGACGCAGTGGTTTTACACGAGCACCCAAAAGAGGGGTGCTCTTTTTTTAATCCGGGAGGCGCGCCCTGTCATGGCCCGGCCTGCCGGATATACCATGCGGCGCCAGGTTATGGTGATGATTGGAAAAGCGCCTGTCTTACCCAGTTTCGGCGGCCGTCGACTTCGGTTCAGGGGAGCGGCGAACATCATAACGCTCTTATTTACGAAACTCCGATTTGGTACGGACGACGCGGAGAAGGACCAGACGAATTCTTGGGGAATAAAAGAACCGAGCGTTTTGCATCCCCCGGCGGGGGATGCTTTTTCCGGCGGGCGATGTGACGGACGCCCGGTTTGGCTCACACAGAACGCCGCCCGCCGCCGGGCGCGATCAGGGGGCCGGAGCCGCGGGGCGGGACAACGCGGCCGTGCGCCGCCGCGGGCAGAACACGACCACGACGGCGGCATCCTGCTTGCACACGCGGAGGCAGTCGGAGCATGCTTTGGCCACGGGGGCCTCGTTGGCGGCGCGCATCATGCCTCATCCCTTCCTCGGTCCGATCAAGCCCATTATAGAACATCCGTTCGTGTTTGGCAAGATCTCCATGCCGGGTGCGGATGAGGCGGGTAAGAATGTGCGGCGGCCCGGCAGAACCGCGGCGCGGCGCCGCTACTCCTGCTCTCCGGCGGGCGGGGCGGCGGGCAGGCCGAACTTGGCCGGGCAGCGGCGCTGGCATTCCTCCCTGGCCGCGGCGAGGGACGTCCCCAGGTCCTGGGCGAGCGAGCGATCCCGGCGCGGATCGCCGCAGATGAATGGCCGGAAGACGTTCTCCATCCGCTTGGCGGCTCCCGGCTTGAGCCCGCTTTGGGACTGGCGTTTCAGGAAACGGCAGTAATTCAAGGCTGTGCCTCCATTCACGGTTGGTTCAATCCCGCGGGTTAGCGTCCGATACGGCCCGGCCGCCGCAACCCGCCGCTGACTATCGTAGCACCGTGCCGGGATGGGTGTCAATCACAGACTCACGAGACACGGGAGGGATCGCCGATGCCGATCAGCCGCCGGATCAGCGAGAACCTGGGCAAGTCCTCATGGATCAGGAAGATGTTCGAGGAGGGGGACCGTCTCCGGCGTGAGCTGGGGCCGGACGCGGTCTTTGATTACACCCTCGGCAACCCCGACGCGGAGCCGCCGCGGGAGTTCCGCGAGGCCCTGCTCGAGCTGGCCAAGAACCCTCCGCCCGGCATGCACCGCTATATGAGCAACGCGGGTTATCCCGAGGCCCGGGAGGCGGTGGCCGCCTGCCTGGCCCGCCTGCACGGGCTGCCGGTCAAGGCCGGCCACGTCGTCATGACCTGCGGGGCGGGAGGGGCGCTGAACGTCATCCTCAAGACCCTGCTCAATCCCGGGGAAGAGGTCATCGTCGTGGCGCCCTATTTCGTGGAGTACGGCTTCTACGCGGAGAACCACGGCGGCCGGGCGGTGGTCGCGCAGAGCGACGCCGACTTCCAGCTCGACCTCGAGGCCATCGGCCGGGCCGTCACCCCGCGCACCAGGGCCGTCATCCTGAACTCGCCCAACAACCCGACGGGCGTGGTCTATCCCGCCGAGGCATTGACCGCGCTCGAAAAGCTGCTCCTCGACAAGGAGGCCGAGTACGGCACGGAGATCTTCGTCGTCTCCGACGAACCCTATGCCAGGCTGGTCTATGACGGCGCCGTGGTGCCGCCCATCTTTCCCCTCATCCGCAGGAGCCTCGTGGCCACCTCGCACAGCAAGGACCTGGCGCTGGCCGGCGAGCGCATCGGCTACGCCGCGGTCAACCCGCGGCTGCCGGACGCGGACGAGATCTTTGCCGGCATGGTCTTTGCCAACCGGGTGCTGGGCTACGTCAACGCCCCGGCCCTCATGCAGAGGCTGGTCGCCCCCCTCCAGGGCACGGCGGTGGGCGTCGAGTCCTACCGCGAGCGGCGGGACATCCTGGCCAAGCATCTGACGGACCTGGGGTTCGAGCTGATCCTGCCCCGGGGGGCCTTTTACCTCTTCCCAAAGAGTCCCATCCCCGACGATGTCGCCTTCGTGCAACGCGCGGTCAAGCACGGCCTCCTCCTCGTGCCCGGCAGCGGCTTCGGCCGGCCGGGGCATTTCCGCATCGCCTACTGCGTGCCAAAGGAGACGATCCTCCGCTCGCTGCCGGCATTTACGGCGTTGGCCAGGGAGATGGGGATGTGAGATGGGTACCGCGGTCGAAAGGCGTCGAAGAACGAGAAACGCGCTCATGTCATTTGGCCTTCTCGCTTTGTTTACCTTGCTATATCTTTTTTTGCTTTATCGAAGCGTGGATTTACGGGATGCCGGAGGAGCAGCCGTAGACGACCAAGGGAATATCTATGCCTGCCTCACGGAAAGATCTTTTCTTGGCGACTCACGCATTTCTTTAGTTAAATATGACTCCGCGGGTAAAATAGTTTGGCGATCTTTACAAGGGATAAAGACCGAGTCCACGGTTGATACATCGATCATCTATGAATACGATAAGATATTTACCTTTCATCATCTATATTTTATCAATCGGCAATCTCAACAGTTATTGATTGGCTATAATACTGAAGGGAGGCGTCTCTGGCGGCACAAATTCGAGGCATCGAAGCATATCTTCCTGAACAGATACCCCACAAAGAATACATTGCAAGTCATCAATATTACGAATGCAAATGACTTGACCATTCTGAGCATAGATGCCGCCACCGGCGCCACGTTAAACAAGAGATCCGTTTCAATCCCGTTGATCAGCTCCGCCAGCGCGCTCATCGCCCTTGATGACGGGTTGATCTACGGGCTGTCGTCCGATCTTGCCAAGACCGATGCGGACGGCAAACAGGAGTGGGCTGTCGATACAAAAATGTTGATCCAGGGGATTCTCGTGGATGAGGCGCGGCACGTTTATGCCTGTGGTCCGTCGATCTATGGGAAACCTTATATCATCGCCAAATACGCGTGGGATGGATCGCTAATCTGGCGCCGGGAGCTCGGGGAGGTCGACATGACCGTCGACAGATTCACTCTCTGCCCGGGTGGCGGGGTTTATCTGGCGGCTCACGAGTCGGTCAGAAGTCATCGGGCGTCAATCATAAAGATCGATGAAGCCGGCGGAATGGTGTGGCGCGCGGGTCTTCCTTTAAACGTCCGCATGAGCGGCTTGGCCGTAGATCGCCGCGGCAACGCGGTGGTGATTGGGACCATGTCGGGACAGGATGGGAGATCGGCATTCGTCGCGAAATACAACCCTGCGGGCAAACGGCTCTGGTTCAAGCAGAGACCCCCGACCAATCCGCATCTCCTCAGGGGGTTGATTCCCCTCTTCGTCGCCGTATTCATCGCCGTGAGGCGCAAGGGGTACTGGCTTGCATGGTTCGTACCCATGATGATCTTGGCGGCATACCAATTCTGGCTGTGGCTGAACGCGGTTCCATAACGATCTAATATACAAAATCCCTCACCACGTCCCCCGCCGCGGTCACGGCGGCCGTGCGATGGTCGCCGAAGTAAACGTCCGCGTAAACCCTGCTGCCGTCCGCGTCCACCGTCACCCAGTGTTCCTCCCAGTGCCCCGGTCCCATCTCCGCCTCGATCCCGGCCTTGAGATCGGGCAGGGCCCGGCTCCGCGCCAGCTTGTCGTGCTCGATCCGGGTGATCCGGTCGATGTCCTCCTCCTCGTAGCCCGCGAACTCGGCGTTGGTGATGACGAGCGGCCTCTCCCCGTCCATCGCGGCACCCCCCAAGCGTAGGATGCGCGGGCGGGGACGGATTATGCCAGGGGGCGGGCCCTCTTCCTGGCGGTGCTACACGTGCGCTTTCCGGACGCCACGGAGGATGAGCCCCACCCCGGCGTTACACCGGGACAAACCGCGGATTGAAAACATGCACCGTCTCTGCAGGGGCGCACAGCTGTGCGCCCCTGGTATGATGAGTTCATCATCCGGATGGAAAAATGACAAAGGAAATCCCACCGTCTAGCCGAAGCTTGAATTGCCCAAACCCAAGCTCCGGAATCGTGCGCCCGGCATGGGCGATGGCTAATGGGTGCAAGTCCCTATCCTATGAGGGTCATTCATGCCTCCCCCGCAGTACCACCGCCGCGGCCCCCCCAAGCGCCAGCGCCGCTCCGCCCGTGAGGACAAAGGCCCCCGCCAGCCCGATCCGGTCGCCGCACCAGCCGATGAAGGGAAAGACGGCCATCATCATCAGGCTAAAGAGCATGCCGCCCGAGGAGAGGACCGTGGCCCGGCGCTCGGAGGGAACGAGGGCGTTGACGGCGCCGGCAAAGAGGGGGTAGAGCACCTCGAAGACCACGTTTACGGCCACGATGAGCGCGATCAGGGCGCCGCGCCAGGCGATCCCCGGGCCGGAGGGGAGCAGGCCCGCGGCCAGGATGATGAGAGGCACGAGGGCGCTCCCCAGGTAGAGCGGGATGCGATCCCCAAAACGCTTTTCCAGGCGATGTGAGAACCAGGTGGGTACGACGGCGGCCAGGTTGCCGAGCATGCCGGCGGCGCCGATCGCGGTGAGGGGGATCAGCTTCTCCCGCATGTAGCCCTGGCTATAGAAGTAAAAGGAGGTCACCAGGGTCCCGGCCGCCGCCTGGAGCAGCATCAGCCCGGCCAGGGAGCGATTGCGCAGGATGGCAAGAAGCTCACGCAGATCCCGGCCCAGGTCGAGGCGGCGCCGTTCCGCCCGGCCGGCATGCGGCCTCTCATGTAGGGGCAAAAGCAGGAGGATGGCGAGGAGATCCACGCCGATATTACAGACGTAGAGCAGGGGCAGGGCGCGGGCGGCCACGAAGCCGCCGCAGAGAGCCGCTGCGGAGCAGCCCGCGAGGTAGACGGCGTTGACGGCGCCCATGACGCGGGTGAACGCGCCTTCATTGCCCGCCTCCTTTAGCTCGTCAAAGAGATACGCGTCGTAGGCGCCGGAGTGGCAGGTATAGCCGAGGGCCCCGAGGGCAAAGGCCAGGGCGAAGCCTGCGGGCGACCGCGCCAGGAGCGCCATGGTGGCCGAGAGGACGGCGAGCGCGCGGCCGCAGACGAGGCTCGTCTTGCGGCCGAAATGGTCCGCGATCCAACCGGTCGGCACCTCGCCCAAAAGGGACGAGAGATGGAAAACCGTCTCGAGCACCCCGACCATGGCAAAGGACAGTCCCCTGCTCCGGAGGTAGATCACCCAGAAAGCATCGGAGAAACGGAAGGAGAAAAGGAACATATAGACGTAACCCAGGAACAGGCTGCTTCTTTTGGAACGTTCGCGTGGCATCATCGGATCTTCGCTCCCTGCACTATGCGCGGCGCGCATATAAAATGGCGGACGGCTCGCGCCCTCCGCCATACAAGGAGCGATCTCCCGTCCTCCCCGGGGGGGAGGAGCCTGCTCAAACCGGCAGGGGATCGACGCGGCGGCGCGGGCGCCCGGTAAAAAAGGATAGATCTCTCCCGTCGCGGGCCGCGCCGCTCACGATCGCGCGGGGTTTGCCTTTTTTCTCCATCCCGTGCCGCCTCCTTTCCCTGCCTGTGCTGCAAGACACTCCCACATTATACGGCAGATCCGGGCAAAGATCAACCGTCTGGGGGTCGGCTTCTATCCTTCTCTCTCTGCCACCCACGCCCTCACCCTGGCGATAATGGCCTCCATGCCCCGCTGGTTCAGGCCTCCCTCGGGCAGGATCAGGTCGGCGTACCGCTTGCTCGGCTCCACAAAGGCCTCGTGCATAGGCTTGACCGTGGCCAGGTACTGCTCGAAGACCGACTCCACCGTGCGGCCCCGCTCGCTCACGTCCCGGAGCACCCGGCGGATGAGGCGGATGTCGGCGTCCGTGTCGATGTAGACCTTGAGGTCGAATAGATCGCGCAGGCGGGCGTCGTGAAAGAGCAGGATACCCTCGACCATAAAGATGGGGGACGGCTCCAGGTGGATTGTCTCAGGCAGGCGCGTGTGCAGCGCAAAAGAATAGACGGGCCGTTCGATGGCGGCACCCGCGCGCAGGGCCGCGAGGTGGGCGTGGAAGAGGTCGTTGTCGAAGGCGTCGGGGTGGTCGTAGTTGGCCTTGACCCGCTCAGCAAAGGGGAGGTGGGTCTGGTCCCGGTAATAGGCGTCCTGCGGCAGGATGGTGCAGAGCGGCCCGAAATTGTCACGCAGCACCGCGGCCACGGTGCTCTTGCCCGAACCGGTGCCGCCGCTCACTCCCAGCATGAATGGGATCATTCTACCGCCCCCAGAATCCCGGCGCCGGCTCCCAGAGGACGAAACCTTTTCTCTCGATGAGGTTCCAGACCTCCGGTAGATCAGGGCACGCATCCTCCGGCCTATGGGCATCCGAGCCCACGGTGACCAGCCGCCCTCCAGCGGTGGCGTACAATTCCAGCACATCAAAGGCGGGCAGCGGCTCGCCCAGCCCCTGCCGGTAGCCGGAGAGATTGATCTCCAGGGCCATGCCCCGGGCTGCCAGGCCGGAAAAAACGGGTACTAGATGGTCGGCGTACATTACAGCCCGGTAAGGTCCGTAGAGTTTGGCGCCGGTCCGCTTGATGACGTCCAGGTGGGCCAATCCCTGGCAGATCCCGGACTCCACGAGGCGCAGGACCTCGGCAAAATACTCCCCGTAGGCGCGGCGCTGGTCCTTGCCGGTAAAATGCTCCTCCTCCATGACAAGCACGTGATCGTCGAGGTAATGGACGGCGCCGAGGACGTAGTCGTAGCTCTTGCCCGCGAGAAAGGAGCGGATCTCGTCCTCCCAGGAGTGGTGGTAGTCGATCTCCACCCCGAAACCGACGGCCAACCTGTCGCTGAACTCTTCCCGGCAGTCCAGGACGGCGCGGTAATAGCGTTCATGGTCATAAAACCCGTACCCCATGTCCGATCGCTCGAAATCGGCGTGATCCGTGAAACACACGGCGCGATAACGATGCTCGAGGGCGCGGACGCAGTAGGCGCGGGGCTCGGCCATGCTGTCGGCCGAAAAACGCGTGTGCAGGTGAAAGTCGTGGCGCAGCAAATCACGGCCTCCAGAGGCGCGACACGGTTTGCCACAACAGGGCGGAGGGTTTGGCCAGGGAAAAGAAGCCGAAAGCCGAATCCATGAACCAGAACGCGATATAGACCAGGAACACCCCGCAAGCCAGGACGATGGCCCGATAAACCCGGTCCGAGAATAGGCGCTTACCACCGGCGACCGCGATGGAGATCGCGCTGTACCAGGTCAGATCGGCGAGGATGTGGCCGAGGAAGAAGAGCCCGACCCCATAGGCGGCCAGCTCGCGGGCGCGGGCCAGGTAGGAGAGGCCGATCGTGGCCCACCAGAGGGACCAATAGGGATTGGAGAGCGAGATGACCGCTCCGGCCGGGATCAAAGGCAGTCCGCGGCCTTGCCCGGACGGATCGTCCGTTTTGTTCAGACTCAAGCCGGAAACGGCCTCGCGAATCATGCCGTAGGCTAAAAAGAGCAGCACTCCCCCGCCGGCCAGACCGATGGCCCCCTTGACCGGGCCGAGGGCGAGCAGGCCGCCGAAGCCGGCCAGGATGGCGAGGATCAGGGCCAGCTCCAGCAGGGCGTGGCCCATGATGAGTTTGAAGCCGGTGGCGGGGCCGCGGCGCATGCTTTCCCTGATATTGAGCGTGAGGAGCGGCCCGGGCATGAGGGCGCCGCTCAGGCCCACGATCAGCGCGGTGGTGAAGAGCTGCCAGGGACTCATGACGCCCCCTCGGGAGCGGCTCGCTTCTTGAGCCGCCTGCGCACAAGGCCGATGAGCATGTCCATCTCCTCCATCCTGAGCAGATAAGCGATTCCGCCGTAGACGGCCAGGCCGACCGCCAGGCCCGCCGCGACCTCCATGCCCGCCTCGAGGACGGGCCTCCGGCCCGTGATGAGCGGCGAGGCCGCGAGCAGCCTGTCCACGCCATAGACGGCCAGGCCCATGGCCATGCTGGCCATGAGCGAGAGGACGAAGCCCCGCAGGATCGAGCGGCCGCCGATGCGGCCCACCTTGCGCCGGAGCAGGAAGAGCAGCGCGCCCATGTTGAGCAGCCCCATGATCGAGAACGACAGGGCCATGCCCCCGTGCAGCAGGCGGGTGTAGCGGAGGAAGACGAGATTAAGGCCCAGGCTGATCGCGACCGTGCTAGCCGTGACCAGGACCGGGCTTTTGGTATCCTGGAGGGAATAAAAGGCCCGGGGCAGGAGGAGGATGGAGGCGTGGGCAAAGAGTCCGAGGCAGTAAAAGGCCAGGGCGTAGGCGGTCAGGTTCGTATCCGCCGCGGTAAAGCGCTGCCCCTGAAAGAGCAGGCGCACGATGGGATAGCGCAGGACGGCGAGGCCTACGGCGGATGGGACCGTGATGAAAAGGATCGCCCGCAGACCCTGGGAGAAGGTCTCCCTGTACGCGTCCATTCTCTTTTCCGCCACGGCCCTGGCCATGGCGGGAAAGAAAGCCGTGCCGATGGCCGCGGCGAAGATGCCCAACGGGAGCTGGATGAGCCGGTTGGCCCACCGCAGGGCGGAGATGCTCCCCGCGGGCAGGCCGGAGGCCATCATGTTGGTAAAGAGGATGTTGAGCTGGGTCGCGGAGAGGCCGAACAGGGAGGGCAGGAGCAGCCAGAGCATGCGGACGAAGCCGGGGTGGCGGAAATCGAAGATCAGGGGGCTGTATGCTGGGTGCCGGCGCCAGACGGTCCATACCTGCAGGCCCAGGCTGCCCGCGGCCCCCGCCACCACGCCGGCCGCCATGCCCTTGATGCCGTACCGGGATCCCAAAAAGAAGGCGCCGGCGATGATGCCCACGTTATAGACGACCGGCCCCAGGGCCGGGGTAAAGAAGCTCTGGTAGGAGTAGAGGACCCCCATGAGCAGGCCGGCCATGGCCAACATGGCCACGGAGGAGAACATGATCCGCGTGAGCTGCGAGACGAGGATGAGCTTTGCGCCCTGGAAAGCCGGGGCCTCCAGGCGGCCCACGGGACCGGCGAAGATGATGCCCGCGCCGGCCAGGACGATGAGGAGCACCGTGACGGTGTTCATAAAGGTGCTGGCCGCGCGCCAGCCCTCTTTCTCCTCCCCTTTGGCCAGGTATTCCGTGAAGACGGGGATGAAGGCCGCGCTGAGCGCCCCGCCCACGAGCAGGTAATACATGAAATCGGGCACCGCGAAGGCGGCAAAGTACGCGTCCGTTTCAAGGCGGGTAAAGAGCCTCCCCGCCAGGGACTCGCGGACGAAACCCAGGATCCTGCTGACCATGGTGAGGGCCGCGATCAGACCCGCGGCGCGGGTGATGCGGCGGTCGGTCGCCAAAGGGCGTCACTCCTGACTGGCTGCAGACGCGATCACGCTTCAGCCGGGGGGCGAGTTCCCACATATATTCACCAAGCCGGGCGGGTTTCCTTCACCCTCCATCCCGGGCAGGGGGCTTTCCTCGAGCCGCCGGCAGGAATCCGCCCGGCCACCGCCGAAAAAAGCCCTGCCAACCCTCGCGGAGAGGGCGAGGTGGCAAAGGAGGAACAGAGATGTCGAGGAGGATCCTGCCGGCGCTCCTCTGCCTGGGCCTGGGTCTGGTGATGGTCCTGTCCGCGGCCGCGGCCGATGAGGTCAAATACGACCTGCGCAACACCACCTGGGGCATGACGATCGAAGAGGTCAAGGCCGCCGAGACGGCTCAGCTCGTCAAGGAAAAGCCGGTCCAGTTGCAATACAAGCTGAAGCTCGAGGGGCACAAGACCCAGCTCTACTACTACTTCAAGGACGGCCGGCTCTATAAGGGCATGTACGAGATCGAGACGAGGGATTTCGAGGCGGACCTGGCGCTCTTCATAAACGCGCTCAACGAGAAATACGGCAAGGCACAGAAGGGCGGGGGCGGCTTTTTGAGCAACCTGCTGCATGCGCGCTACTGGGAGACCGAGACCACCGGCATCACCCTCGACATCAAGAGACAAAGCCGCACGGAGGCCCAGATCCTCATCATCTACCAGGCCAGGAAACCCCAGCCCAGGGATACAGACAGCGGCGAGGATTTGGCGGGGAGCATCTAGCTAAGCTTCGCCATAAGCCGACGAGAACCGTTTGAACTCACCCCGGTTAGGGTCGAGATGCCCCTCTCTAGCGAAGAGAGGGGCCTTTAGTAAATGCCTAGCGCCTTTTCTCCTCTCTTTTAAACCCGGATTTCGTAAACCTTGAAGACTTCCAGTCTAGGGGCGGTGTTATGGAAGTGAGTATGTCATCTGGATTCGATACCTTCCTCCGGGATTACGTCAATCGCCTGGCGCCGCTCCAAAAAGCCGCCAACGAGGCCTATTGGGCCGCCACCACCCCGGGCCGGCCGGAGGACGAAAAGGCGGCCGCCGAGGCCGCGGCGGCCGTGCGCAAGCTCCACGCGGACCCCGGCGCCTATGCCCGGCTCAAGGCCTGGCAGGCTTCGGGGGAGATCACCGACCCGTTGGCGGCGCGGCAGCTCACCCTGGCGATCAACGCCCATACCGAGCAGCAGATCCCGCCCGCCACGATCGAGGAGATCTCCCGGCGCGAGCAGGAGATCGAAAGCCGTTTCACCAACTTCCGGCCCCTTTACGATGGCCGGGCCGTCAGCGACAACGATCTCCGCGAGATCCTCGTCCGCGAGCAGGACTCCGCGCGGCGCCGGGCCGCCTGGGAAGCGGCGAAGGCCATCGGCGCGGAGACCGCGCCCCTGATCCTTGAACTCGTGGCGGTGCGGAACGACGTGGCTCGGGGCCTGGGGTTCCCGGATTACTACCGCATGCGGCTCACCCTCGATGAACTTGACGAGGCGGAGCTCTTCGCGATCCTTGACGAGCTAAAACGCCTCACCGACCGGCCTTTCGCTGCGGCCAAGTCGGCCCTCGACGCGGAACTGGCCCGGCGCTTCGGCGTTGCCGCGGCGGACCTCCGCCCCTGGCACTACGCCGACCCCTTCTTTCAGGAGCCGCCGCCCATGGCCGGGATCGATCCGGACCGGTTCTTCGCGCGCCTGGATCCGGTGGCCGTGACGCGTTCCTTCTACGCGGGGTTGGGCCTGCCGGTGGACGACCTCATCGCCCGCTCCGACCTGTTCGAGCGCGCCGGCAAGAATCAGCACGCCTACTGCACGGACATCGACCGCGCGGGCGACGTGAGGGTCCTGGCCAACGTGCGCCCGAACGAGCAGTGGATGAGCACCCTCCTGCACGAGTTCGGCCATGCCGCTTACTCGAAATACCACGACCGGAACCTGCCCTACCTGCTGCGCGACGTGGCCCACATCTTCATCACCGAAGCCGTGGCCATGATGATGGGCCGTCTGACGGGGAGCGCGGACTGGCTCCACCGCCAGGCGGGTGTGGCGGAGGACGAGGCCCGCGCCGCCGCCGCCTCTCTGGCCGATAGACTGCGCCTTGGCGAGTTGATCATCATTCGTTGGGGCCTGGTCATGGTCTATTTCGAGCGGGAGCTTTATAGAGATCCCGGCCAGGATCTGAACGGCCTCTGGTGGCGCCTGGTGAAGGAACTGCAGCTCGTCACCCCGCCCGAGGGCAGGCATGCACCCGACTGGGCCAGCAAGATCCACCTCGGCACCGTCCCCGTCTATTATCACAACTATATCCTGGGCGCCCTCGCCGCCTCCCAGATCAAGGCGGCGCTTCTCAAGGTGGGGAGCGGCAGGGAAGGCCTGGCCGGCGACCGGGCTGCCGGAGAGTTTCTGCGCGAGCGCATCTTTGCCGTGGGCATGCGTTACCCCTGGCAGGAGACGCTCCGGCGGGCCCTGGGCGAGGGGCTGACGCCGGAATACTTCGTACGGGAGTTCGTGGAATAATCGCCCTTGGCGTCTGCCCTCGCGGGGGCGCGGCACCTGCCCGCTATGCGGGACGAAAAGGATCAAGCTGCTCTACGAGCTTGTCCGCCCGGGCGGAGCGATCAAGGTCTGCAAACGCCGAAACAAGAAAGCGTAACTTACGCTATTTCTTCGTCCGCCTTTCATAGTGCCTTCGCGCCTTGGCCCTGTTGCCGCAGCTCGCCATGGTACACCACTTGCGGCTTTGGTTCTTACTCGTGTCCAAAAAGAGCCAGCCACACATGGCGTCCTGGCAGCGCCTTACCCGGCCCAGGTCGGGTGAGGTCAGGAGATCCGCCGCGCTCCGGGCCACCCGCCACAGCAGTAGATCCAATGATCCGCCACCCCGCCATCGCCATGCGTAACCGCTGTCCGCCGGCACCAGCTCCGCATGGGCCGCGGCTTGCCTGAGGACGGCGTTGAGGCGGTCGAGATCCGCTTGTGCCGGTCGCCCGCCCGCGGCCACGGCGGAAAAGATCCGGTAGATTGCCTCGCGCAGGTCGATCACCCCGGCGGGCACGGCCTCCGCCTCCGCGGAACGAGCCTCGCCGGCCGCAGCCTGCCCGGCCTCGACCTCGGTCAGAGCGCCCGCGCGCAGGCCCCAGGCCTTGAGGCTGGCCAGGTCGCGGAGGAGTTCCCGCGGATGGGGGCCCGCGTGCCAATCCGCCGTGTTGGCAAAATCGAGGCAGAGCCTGCCGCCTATGAGGTTGAGACCGCTTGCCCCGTTCGTATCCTCACCCATGTCTAGCGCCACCGCCCCGAGTGAAATGAAAACGCCATCCCGGAGACTGACCCGTGCCGTCTCGGCGCGCCCCATACCCGGGTCAGCGCATGACATGGGAGGCGAGGAGCCTTCATTGTCTAACCCCCTATATTTACTTGACAGGTTATATAGGGTGTGCTATAATCTAACCGCCATTCATAGTATAGCCGGCTAGGCTCAGCTTGTCGAGGGAGTCGCACGGGTTTGTCTCATCACATCGAAGGCGGAAGAAGGAATGGGAGATGGCCGATTCTCTGCGGGACTGGGTGCGCGATAAAGGCTACCTCATGGCGTGCGCGGACCCTGGCGTACTTACGTCGGTCCGCGCCGAGTTGGCGGAGCGCCGCAGGGCGGGAGAACTGGCGGAGGATTTCTACCGCGCCAACCTGGACCAGTTCAGTTACGGTACAGACGCGGCCCTGCCAGAGATCAGGACCCTGATCGTACTGGCTATTCCCCGCCCCGCCCACCGGCTCGTCTTCGAGCTCGAGGACGGACAATTGGCCGCCATCATCCCGCCGACCTATGTCTTTTACAGGCGCACGGCCGAAAAGCTCCGGGATGAACTGGCGCCGAACCTCCCCGCGGGATCGTCTGCGGCGCTCCTCAACGCGCCGCTCAAAGCCATTGCGGCCAGGCTCGGCCTGGTGAGGTACGGCCGAAACAACATCACATACGCGCCGGGCCTCGGCAGCTACCATCAGCTGGTCGGGATCCTGACGGACGCTGATCTGGCGCCCCTTTCGGGGACGGCCATGAACTCTTACCCGCTCATGCCGGAATGCGACAACTGCCAGGCTTGCCTGAAAGCCTGCCCGGCCGGGGCGATCCGCCGGGATCGCATCCTGCTCGACGCCGAGCGCTGCCTGACCCTGCTGAACGAGAACGCCGGCCCCTGGCCCGCCTGGCTTCCCGCCTCTGTCCACCATTGCCTCGTGGGTTGTCTGGCCTGCCAGAGCGTCTGTCCCGCGAACAGGGATCTTTTCAGGTACGAGGAGATCACGCCGGGTTTTAGCGCCGCCGAGACAGCGCGCATCCTTGCCGGGCCGGCCGGTGAAGACGATCCCGCCTGGCGCGGCATCAGGGCTAAATTGGCTGGGATCGGCCTCTTCGGTTACGAGGACACCCTGGCTCGGAACCTCGGGGCGCTGATCGCCAACCGCGGCGAGCCAGGCCCTTTTGGATTACCAGCGCCACACGATGCAGGACTACCTTGACCTGCTGGCATCCGAGTTCGGCGCCGGGCGATGCCTTTACAGGGCGTTTCGTCGCCCTGCCCGCCGCATGCTCTGGTGCCGATCCCCCTACTGCGCCGTCCTGCCGGACCCGGGCCTACGGGCAGGAGGCACAAGAGGAAAAGGACAGCGAGGCGCCGATCGCAGGCGCCTCGCGCGGTATCGGCTGGCGACAGCCCGCATGATCTCCGCGGAACCTCAAATATCCCCTTTACTCAGGAAAGACTAAATCGCTCTAACCCGGGTTTCTCACGCCTTTCCCCGCCCCCACGATCTCCCGGTAGGTCCAGGGCCAGCAGGCCGCCGCCGCCGCGATACAACGCTCGCAGATCAGATCCGGCCTCCCCCTCCTGTTGAAGCGGTAGGCGAACTCGTCGAGGTAGGCCTGGAGATGCTTTTCGTCCACGCCGTGGTGCGTGCCGGCGATCAGCGCCCTGGCGTTCGAGACCGCCCTGCGCAGCCAGCG
>JBLNBS010000162.1:0-12314 GCA_050260175.1 Patescibacteria group bacterium
GTTTTGAGAGTCAGGTCAGGCTCTCTTCTTTGCAAAGTTGCGCAGCCTAAGCTGCCACCCAATGCAACCACTCCGGCTCATATGCCTTGGGCAGGCCCATGAGCCTCCTTCGGCAGAGCTCACGCTCCGCCTGCTTCCACTGTTCAGTTTTCAAGGTTCAGGCGCCGCCTCTCCCGAAGCGGCACGCCTCGTGGCAATTTTCTATTCTACCATCCACCATACCGCCTGTCAACTGGTATCTCTGTCCTAGTGTCCAGTTCCTGGTATAGCGGATGGCTCGAGGCCTGAAGGAACACGAGCTTATCATACTGTTCGGCCGGGGTCAAGAAACACTTTCATGGTACATTTTTCCGCGAGGCCTGGCCAAACTGTAACCGCCCTTGGGCGGCAAGACTATTTATACCACAGTGGCAGGCCAAATGTCAAGGGGTGTTCAAAGCCCGGATGGCTTAAAGGTGAGGCGGCCATGGATGGCCATCAGCCGAACCTCGAAGATTGGCCCCGGGTTAGCAGGAGAAATTCAGCCAACCCAGAACAGCCTACTGGCCAAAGCATCAGACGGAGGTGAGACCCACGCGCGATACGCTCCTTAAAGCCGTAACATCCGCTCAAGCCGATTATTGCGACATCCGGGTCGAGGAAAGAACCGCCACCAGCCTGAGATTCCAGGGACCTATCCTCGAATCCATCACACAAAACACCAATAGCGGCGGTATCATTCGAGCCTTGAGGAACGGCGGTTGGGGTACGGTTTCATTCAACCGGCTTGACGGCCTCCCCCGCCTCGTGGACCTGGCCGTACGCCAGGCAATTCTGGTCAGCAAGGCGGCGGAGGCGCGCAGTGTCCTGGCCACGGTTGATCCCGTCGAGGATGTGGTCCCGTTGGATGTGCGCAAGGATCCGCGCAGCGTTCCCCTGGAGGTAAAGAAAAGCGTCTGCGAGGAGTATAACCGCCAGATCCTGAGCCGCGGCTCACCCATCGCCAGTTCGAGCGTGTCCTATGCCGACGCGTATGTGCGCAAGTTCTTCGCCAATTCGGAAGGGACCTATATCGAACAAGAACGGATAGATGTGGCCGGTACATGCATGGCCCTGGCCTCCCGGGGCCGTGACACACAGATGCAGCACTTCGGTTTTGGCAGCACGCTGGACTGGGACACGGTCCTCGGCCATGAGGATCGCGTGAGGGAAATCTGCGACAATGCCATTGCCCTCTTAGACGCGCCGGTGATCCAGGGAGGGGAATATACGGTCATCCTCGATCCCATCCTGGCGGGCGTCTTCATTCATGAAGCGTTCGGCCATCTGAGCGAGGGCGATAACGTCTACGAAAACGAGGACCTCCAGGCCCTCATGCAGTTGGGCAGGAGGGTCGGTGCCGGGATTCTCTCGGTCTACGACACGGGCCTCGAACCGGGGGCGCGCGGTTACCTTCGTTACGACGACGAGGGCGTCCCCACCCAAAAGACCTACCTGATCAAGAACGGTGTTCTCACGGGCCGGCTGCATTCGCGGGAGACGGCGGGCAAGATGGGCGAGGCCCCGACCGGCAACGCCAGGGCGGTCAACTACGGGCACGTGCCGATCCCCCGCATGCGCACCACCTGCATCGAGTCAGGTTCGGCTTCGTTCTGCCGGATGCTAGAGGGCATCTCCCTTGGTGTCTACGCCCAGGAGGCATATGGCGGCCAGACCGACGGCGAGCAGTTCACCTTTACCGCCGGCCGCGCCCGTCTGATCCGGGACGGCAGCCTGGCCGAAATGGTCCGCGACGTGACCCTGACGGGCAACGTCTTTACCACGTTAAAGAACATCGACCTCGTCGGCGACGACCAGACGAGGTTCGAGAGTCCGGGCGGCTGCGGCAAGGCGGGCCAGTTCCCCCTCCCGGTCAGCATGTGGAGTCCGCACATCCGCGTGCAAAACGTGGTGATCGGGGGTAAGCGGTAGATGGACGACATTCTCTCCCGGGCGCGGCAACTCGGCGTGCAGGCCGAGGTCTTCCGCCTCGCTTCCCGCGAGATCAGCGTCGAGTTCGAAAACAACCGCCTCAAGCGGGCCGAGACCAGCGACCGGGCCGGGCTGGCCGTGCGCGTTATCTCCCGGGGACGGTTGGGCTTTGCCGCGAGCAGCCTGCCCGCGGACGAAGCGGGCCTGCTCGACCGGGCCGTGACGATAGCCGCTTTTGGCAAGGAAATCCATTTTCCGCTACCAGGGCTAGTGGGCCTGCCGCAGGTGGCAGTCTTTGATGAGGCCGTCACCAAGGTCACCCCCGAAGAGCTGGTGGCCTATGGCGAAGACCTGATCGAGCCCTTGCGGGCGGCCGATCCCAGGTTCAAGGCGGGCGTCTCGCTCACAGCGGCCGAAGCCAGTGCTGAGCTGGTCAATACGGCCGGCTTTGAGGGCCGGATACACAAAACGATCTTTGGCGGATCCGTGAGCGGTATCCTGATCGAGGGGGAGAGCTTTCTCGAACTGGCCGAGGGCAACCTGGGCTGCCGGCGCACCGATGCCCTGAAGCCGCTGCGCGATCGCATCCTGGACCACCTTCGCCAGGGGCGCAGGAACATTTCCTTGGCCTCCGGGCAATACCCGGTGCTCTTTACACCCGTGGCACACGCTTCCCTGCTCGGACCCTTTTTGGCCTCTCTCAACGGCAAGGCTGTGGAAAAAGGCGCCTCGCCGTTCCGGGGGCGGCTTGGCGAAGAGGCCTTCGCCCGCTCCTTCACGCTGCACGACGACCCTCTGCTGCCTTTCTACCCCGCCACCTCGGCACATGATGGGGAAGGTCTTCCTTCCCGCCGGACCAGCCTGATCGAGCGCGGTGTAATCACGGATTTCCTTCTGGATCTCGACACCGCCGCCGCCTTGGGGCTGGAACCCAACGGCAACTCCCGCCGCGGAGGCTGGGCCGCGCCGCCGGGCCCCGGCCCCAGCACGCTGGTGGTGGAGCCGGGAACCGTGTCTTCCCGTGAACAACTGGCCGGCATGCGGGAGGGGCTCCTAGTCCATTACCTCATGGGGGCTGGCCAGGGAAATCCTTACGGCGGCGTGGTCAGCGCCAATATCATGCTGGGGTTCCTGGTGCGCGGGGGGGAGATCGTTGGGCGCGTCAAAAACACCATGCTGGCCGTGGATGTCTTTGAACTCTACCGTTCCCGGCTGGCCGGCCTCAGCAGCGACAGTGAGGCCGTCTCCGGAGGAATCGTGCTACCTCACGTGCTGGCGGACGGCGTGGCGATCACCGCCAAGGAGGGGTAACCCCAGCCAGAATTGGATGGCCCCCGCCATGCGTTCGAGGTTTGCGCGCCTGTCCGGCGCCACCGCCATCTGGGCGAGGGCGATACGCATCCGCGATCCCCTTATTAGTCAAAAAAGCGGGGGCTTTTAGCCGCCCGCTTTTGCCGCTTATTCCACATCCAGTTGGTCTTGGGGTGTTGCCTCCCGCTCGGCCTGTTCCTCCGGCGGCTCCTCGACGACCGCATCCTCGGCCGGCCGGATCGTATTCGCCAAGCCCACCCTGGCGGCCTTGAGGACCATGGCCTGATGCTCCGCGTCGAGATGGCGGTTCTTGTGCAGCCTGCTGCCCAAGAAATGGATGCAGAACTGGCCGTCGAAGTCATTGCCGTAGATCTTTTGTTGGCCGTGGGGCATGCCGTTCATCGATCCCGCTATGTACCGCCCGTTCAGCTCGACGATGACGGCCCGGCGCGCCCAGGACCATTTGCCGCCGTATATCGTCTTCATGAGGTAGGTATCGCTCTTGGTGAGCGGCTCCACGTCCGCATGCTGCGAGCCGTACAAACGCCACGCAACAAAGGTGATGCCGGTATCGATGTCGTATACGCGGGCGGTAGTCCCGGGCAGCCAGATCTGGTTGACGAGATCCCAGGAAAGCAGGGCTACGGTATTACCGTCCCGGCTCGCGGCCTGGGTGGTAAGACGAGTCAACGCCCTAGCGATGGCCGCCTGTGTCTTGCTTCCCACCACACCATCGGGCTTGAGCGAGGCGGAACGCTGAAATTCCTTGACCGACGCCAGCGTCACCCGGCCAAAATAACCCGTGGGTGCGGCACGGAAAAAACCCAACCGCAGCAGGTTCTCCTGCAGGGTCAAGACCGCGTGTCCCTTTGATCCCAGCCTGAGCACGGCGGCTTGTCCCACCGCCGCGGCAAAAAGGAGGCACAACACGATCAGGCACATGGCACGTTTGATCCGCATCTCCCGCACCTCCAAAAAAACATAAAACCGCATACATGCTGGAAATAAGCGAAGCTGGAACCGCGCGCCTTTACCGTAACGTGTAAACGGCAAAGGCGCGATCGGGAATCATCCTGTCAAACCGTGCCAGTCACTGATCCGTCCAACACCGGCCGGCCTGTGTAGCAAAGCATGACAATTCAGCCGGTATGATCGACAAGCCAGTCGGTTTTCGGTTGGTATTTTGCCAGTATTCTTCTCCGAGGGGATGGAATTCTCCTTTGGTATTTTTATCCAACCTTACTCCTTTTCCAGCTGTTGCAGCCATTTGGATGGACGGTAGCCGATGAACTGCAGGTTTGCGCTCAATAATTCACGGACGCGGGTTTTGAGCGCCTCATGATCCGGCGCCAGCGCCAAGGCTCGTTTGAGCGCGAGATAGGCAAACCATTGCAGGCGCTCGTTGCCGCCGTACGAGAGGTCCATGGCCAAGAAGAGACTGCCCACGGCAAGCTGAGCCTGGACTTCGTCATATCCATAGCATTGGGCATAGAGCGCCTCGTCGAACCAATTGCCCTGCAGTTCCGGGATGGAGCCAAAGAGGATGGCAACCACCAGGTGCGCCCAGGCATCGGTCTGCATGGAGCTCCTGAGGTTTTTGATCAGAGGCGCGAGGTCGCGGATGTACAGCGCCCGCACTTCCCTGCCGGCCTCCTCCATGAGCAGGCCCATCAAGAAAGCCCGCTGCACGGCGGCGCGCGGCTCCTTGCTCTCCTTCAGGTTGAGCAACAGCTCCCGCAGCCGCGGGACGGCCTCCCCCATGACCTCGTATCGCCGCTGGTACATCCGGATGGCACGCAGGCACCTCGCCATATCCCTGGTGTCTCTCAGGACGGCCAAGAGGTTCCCGGCCGCGGAGGCAGGATCGTGGAAATTGAACTCGGACTCGGGGTTGAAAACCCCTTCGCCGAAATCAACCGTCTCGAGGAGCGTTCCCGGCGCGGCCTTGCAGGCCGCGGCCACAAGGAGACACGCAAGCGCGAAGAAGCCGATGGCGCGGCGCAATCGTCTCACCCACTCTACGTTCGAGGTCTGTTCAAGATTATTCGTATCGATAATATTCTTCCTGTCTCTTCCCTGCAGGATTTTCCAAGGAACCGTCGAACAGTCTCATGATGCATCCCGGGACAAGGGGGTCTGGCGGATGCCTTCGACGGGTATCGTACGGCGTCTCGACGATCTCGGCCGCATCGTGATCCCCAGGGAGACACGCCATCTCTTGGGCCTGCGCGACCAAGATCCGGTGGAAATCCTCCTCGGCGACCGGGCGCTGGCGCTGAGAAAATTCACCCCTGGCTGCGTGTTCTGCGGCTCCGACCTGGCCGGCGTCACCTTTCGCGGCAAGAACGTCTGCCGTCGCTGCCTGGCTGACGCGCGGCGGAGCAGATAACGCATCCGGGTCTTTCCCCCTATCCCCCGGAGGGGGCATCTGCTATGGTTCCAAGGGACTTCCTCGAACATCTCTTGCTCCCTCTGGGAGATAGAGGCATCTTCTTCGAGCAACCCTGACCATTCCCCGGCCCCCAAGCGTACACTCCCAAAACCCAACCTAAAAACACCCTTCCCCGATGAACTCCCGCAGAATTGAGTTCTTGGGCACCTCTCCCGCATCCAGGGGCAAGAAATAGGACAGGAACTTGGACAACCTCTTGGCCTCGATGTATTCCCGCACATCGGGGCCGATGGCGCCGAGCAGCGGCTCGGCGTATTTTTTCAGCACGGCCAGTTCGTAGGGGAGGGCCGAGTTGAAAATAACGTCGGCCTCTTCCTGAAAGGGGAAGATGTTCCTTTCTTCGCCGCGCCTCACGAGGGGCCACTGCCGGATAGTCTGCAGCGCCTCGTGGCCGCGGAATTTGTGATCTCTCACCATCCGGCGGATGACCCGGCTGTCCGTGGTGGGAATGCGGTTGTGATGATCCAGGTTGAGCTGCGTGAGCGCGCTGACGTAGATCTTGAATTTCTGCTCCCTCGGCACGGCCGCGGTCAGGCGCTCGTTGAGCCCGTGTATGCCCTCGACCAGGAGCACTCCGCCCTCGTCTGCCAAGCGCAGGCGCCGCCCCTCCGGGGTCTGGCGCCCGCGGACAAAGTCGTAACGCGGCACCAGCACCTCCCGCCCCTCAATCAGCTCGAGAAGCTGCCGGTTGAAGAGTTCCAGGTCGATGGCGTCCAAGGCTTCAAAATCCGGCCGCCCGCTCTCGTCAAGGGGGGTCGACTCGCGGGGGACGAAGTAATCGTCGATGGAAACAGCGATCGGTTTCAAACCCACGACCCGGAGCTGGATGGCAAGCCGCTGGGCAAAGGTGGTCTTGCCCGAGGAGGATGGCCCCGCGATGAGCGCGATTTTGACCCTGCCCCGCTGGCAGTTGAGCATGTCCGCGATCTGGGCGATCTTCTTTTCGTGCAGCGCCTCTGAGATGCGGACCAGATCGGGGCCTTCCCCCCTCGCCACATGGTCGTTGAGAGCCCCCACGTCGTCCAGGTCCAGGATCTCGCCCCATTTTTCGAATTCGCCGTAGATGCGAGCCAGCTTTGGCTGGTCCACAAAGGCCGGCAGGGCCACGGGATCCTCGGGTAGGGGAAAGGAAAGGATGAAGCCGGGAGAATAGAGCCGCAGGCCGAACAGGCTCAAGAGGCCCGTGCTCGGCACGGTGTAGCCGTAAAAATAATCGGCCAGTTCCCCCAGGCGGTAGACCTTGACCGTGGGCAGGGTCCTGTACTTGAGCAGCCGCACCTTGTCATCCTGCCCGTCACGGGCAAAAAGGTCCAGGGCCTTGGCGAGGGGCATCTCGCTTTTGGTGATGGGCTCGTCGCGCGCGATGATCTCAGCCATGCGCCGCGCGACGGCCGCGATGTCACCCCCGGTCAGTTCCCGGCCGTGGTGGATCTCCCCGTACAGGCCCTTGCAGAGGGAGTGCTCGATGGTCACGCGGACCCCCGGAAAGAGCTCGCGCGCTGCCCGGATCAGGACGAAGGAAAGGCTCCGGCCGTAAATGCGCATGCCGTCCGGGTCGCGAAGATCGATCCACTCGATCGCATCGCCGTCTTGCGGGATGTGCCAGAGATCGCGCAGCTCGTTCAGGATCCGGGCGGCGACGATGGGGCCTCTTTCGGGCCTGGCAAAATCGCGGCCGATCGCCGCCAGATCGCGCCCGTCGGGGTAATCGCAGACACGGCCCTCGATGGTCAGTCGCAAGCTCCGCACCTCGATCGGATGGCCGCCTTTGGAGCCGGGTTTCCGTTATATTATCGGCCAAAAAGCAGAGACGCCAAAGGCCGGCGAACGGAACCGGACGGGTTCCGTTCGCGCGGTGGAATGAATTCCGTGTAGAACTCGGATCCAGGACGTGAACTCGCCCCCGACCTTCGGTCACCCCCTCTCTTTGCAAAGAGAGGGGGCCGGGGAGTGAGTTCAGGTTTGTACGCGTTTTTTTAGATCACTACAGCGACCGGCGTGGATCCGCCTCCGGTCACCACGACGCCGCTTTGCGAACCGGCCGCCCCGTTGTTGTAAGTCACCCTGACCTGGTACGTCCCGGCGCGCAGGAGATGGAAATAGGCGACGCCGTTCTCGTTGGTCCGGCTGGAGGTGGCCGTGGCGCCGGTCTGCGTCTGGATCAGCACCTCGGCGCCGGGCGCCGGCAGGCCTCCGTGCGTGACCGTTACGGCCAGTTCCCCATAGACATCGGCGATAGCGTCGTAGTTACTGTAAGCGGCATAGGCGTCGATCTGGCCGTTACCAGTCTCTTCGCACCAAGTGCTCGTTCCCGTGCTACCCTCTAGCACCGAACGGATCTTGGTGGGCTTGGCGTCTGGATTGGCGGAGAGGAGCAGGGCCACAAGTCCCGCCACGTGCGGCGCGGCCATGGAGGTGCCGCTCCAGGAGGCGTATGTAGGACCCTCCGCCGTCCAGACGCAGGAAAAGATATCTTCACCCGGCGCGGCCACGGAGATGTGCGGCCCCTCGCTGCTGAAATCGGCCTTGGTCCCGTCGGGCCGCGTGGCGCCCACGGCGATGACGCCCTCGCAGGCCGCCGGGTAGTGCGTCCAGCCCGGCCGGTAGCTGTTGCCCATGGCCGCGACGACGATCACCCCGTGATCCCGGACGGCGTGATCGACGGCGTCCTGGATGACCTGGCTCCTGCCCCTGCCGCCAAGGCTCATGTTGATCACATCGGCGCCATGATCCGCGGCCCAGTTGATGCCCGCGGCGATCTCGTCGTTATAACCGTAACCATCCGCGTCCAGGACCTTGACCGGCATAAGCTTCACATCGCCGGCCAGGCCCCTGATCCCAACCTGATCCGGCGTCTCGTGCGCGGCGCCGATGATCCCCGCCACGTGGGTGCCGTGGCCGTAATCGTCGTCGGCGACGGTCGGCCCCTCTTCAGCCGTGATGGCGTTATAACCCTCGAGGATGCGGCCGGCGAACTCCGGGTTGTCGAGATCGATCCCGGTGTCGACCACGGCCACGATGACCCCTGACGCATCGGGGCTCAGGCTCCAGACATCGCCCGCGTTGATCTTGCCCGGCGCCCACTGGTTGGCGCTGTAGTCGGGCGTCAAGGCACGGGCGGGTTGCATTCTATCCGGATCTGTATCCACCACCGGGGTCTGGTAGATATAGACCGGTTCAGCGCATGCCACGCCGGGCCGTGTGGCCAGGGTCTTGACCGCCTCGCTCACGCTCGCGCCCGAGGGGAGCTTGATGCGGACGAGATCCCCGCGCGCCCGGGCGATCGTGCCGCCGACGGCCGACGCCGCCTCCTCGGGCTGGATGCCGGCCAGGCGGACGAGGACCGTGCCCCGCAGGTGCTCGGCCAGGGCCGCGTCGCCGGGCAGGGACGGGATGTCCGGCCCGCCGCCGGAACCGGGCAGGTTGAAAGCGCATCCCGCCAGGGACAGGATCAAAAGGACCAGAAGTGACAATCCGCTGATGCGGCGCATCATGACTCCTCCTCAAGCGGCGCGGTGGTAAAGAAGAAGGCGCCGTTCGTCGAGCCGAAGTCCACCCGGGGGTAGGAAGAGAACGAGGCGTAACTCTCACCGAAATTCATGCCCTGGTACATGGCGCCGGAAGAGGCGATCGCGAGGTCCCACTCGTAGATCGCGCCCGGTACGAGCGGCCTGGGTATCACGAGATTCTCGTCGTATTGGCTGTCGTTCGCGTCGATGACGTCCATGTACGCCAGGCTGGTCTGGCCATAGACGACCCGCAGCCAGGAGAAGGGCACTTTGTCTTCCTCACCCGGGAGGGGCTCGTCGTCCTTGTTGAGGACATAGATGATAAAGGCGGTGTAGGCGATATCATTCATCCCGCCCTCGATGGACCAACTGAAAAGGGGCGTGGACCCGCCGGCCACGCCGGTCAAGTTGTTGTCCGGTGAGTCGAGCGTGGCGGTGAACTTGGGCAGGATCCTGACGCGGAACTGGTGGCCGGAATCCGTCTCGCCCGCCGCGTTGACGGCGGCTATCTTGTAGTAATAATCCTGGTTGACCGCCAGGGCCGGATCCAGGTCGTCGAACCAGAGGGCGTCGAACGGTGTCCCGTCCAATGGGCCGGTTATGTAATACGCCTTTTCGTACCAGCGGGGATCGTTCATCCGCTCGCCGATCAGGGCGTAAGTTCCCTTTTCGCCCGTCTTGCGGTAGATCCTGTAGCTCGTGGCGTCGCCAGCGGGCTTGATCTGGATGTGCACCAGGGCGCAGCCCGGGCCGGTGATGGCCCGCGACCCGGCTACCAGGGCGGAGGCGTTGGGGAGGTAGACGGCCTTGTCGCCGAGCTTGATGCGTACAGGCGGCAGGTTCAAGCTGCGCCTCGGGGATTTGAAGCCGTAAGGCTCGGCAAAGGTCCAGGCCTCCACGCGCACGATGGTGGGGGCCGCGGGCTTGACGCCGGAGACGCCGTTATTCACCGTGAACGGGATCTGGACGGAGGCCGCGTTGTCGTTGAGGTCGTAGACGGTAGCGTGCAGAAAGGTATTGCCGTTGCCGAGCGCGGTGGTGTCCAGATCGAATTCGACCGTGGCGCTGCCGTCGTCAAAGACGAAATCGGGCCCCGTCGATTTATGGCCGATCTTGACCATGATCTGCTTGACCGGCAGGCCGGTAGCGGGTTGGACGGTCAGGCGGAGTCTTGCGGTGCCGGACAGAGACGCGCCGGACTGCAGCAGCATCGGGCTGACGGGGTCGGTGATATTCACGATCGAGTCGATCAGGGGCATGCCTGCCGCTTCTCCGGCCGGGAAGGGCGGCCTGACCACGAGGTCGGCCCGCAGCCGGTCGCCGTCACCCCCGATCACCAGGTGCTGGTAACAGGCGGCGGGTAGATCGCCGCCGGCGGGCACCCGGACGAGGTATGTGCCGGCGGCCAAACCTTCAAAGCGATAATGGCCCGCCGCGTCGGTGGCGGCGGTCGCCTGGGGCGAGCCGAGGCTCCCGGTGGGGAGATATGTACCGGCCTGCTCGACTATGGCATGGAGCTCGACCGTCACGCCGGCGCGGGCGTTGTCGCCGCGGCCCTCCGTGACGTACCCCTCGATGCCCGTCCATGTCTCACCTCCCCCGCCGCAGCCCGCCAGGGCGAAAGCCATGGCCAACAGGGCGAGCGGCGCCAACCAGATCGACTTTTGCATCGGCAATCACTCCTTACTATGGCCTCATGTGGCTTGCGTGAAGCGCGAAATACGCAAAAAAAGCATTTGCGCAGAAACGGAGACCGTAAAGACCTGTCTTGATGCACCTGGGCCTGATTGAGTCGACTGTCATGAGATGCGGCGATCCAGAGATTCGCGGGGGAGCGGTGGTTTTCCTGCCTCTCCCGGGCTTTTCAATAAAGCCCGGATCGCATCGCCTGTCTCATCGTTGACAGGATCGGCCCTCGTTCAGCCCGGCTTTTTTCGCAAATAGTGGTCCTACGACCGGCGGATTCATTGCCCCACCGCGTCTTGCGGCAGGAAACCGCCTTTCCGGTACGAAATGGTAGGTGAAACGGAGGGGTCGAGATGCTCTGGGAAGAACTGACGGCGGCCGAATTCGCCGGGGCGGCGGCGAGCACGCGCGGCACGTGCCTCGTGCCCCTGGGCGTCCTGGAAAAGCACGGCGACCATCTGCCGCTCGGCACGGACCTGCTCAACGTGCGCGCCCTAGCCATCAGGGCCGCGGCCATCGAGCCCGCGATCGTCTTCCCCCCTTATTATTTCGGCCAGATCTGCGAGGCGCGGCACCAGCCCGGCACGCTGGCCTTTGGCGAAGAGCTGCTCCTGGGCGCGCTGCGGGGTGTCTGCGCGGAGATCGCCCGCAACGGCCTGAAGAAGATCATCCTCGTCAACGGCCACGGCGGCAACTGCCACATGCTCCACTATTTCGCCCAGATGATGCTGGATGAAACGAGAGACTACGTTGTTTACCTGGCCGATCTGGATGCCGTGCGGCCTCCGGAAGCTCTCGCCTTGATCGAGAACAAGGACGGTGGTCATGCCGACGAAGGGGAGACCTCCGTCATGCTGGCCCATCGCCCCGACCTGGTCAAGCTGGACCGCGCCGACGTCGAGGACGGCCGCCCGCGCCTGCGGCTGCGCAACCTCAGAGGGGCCTACACCGGCATCTGGTGGTATGCCGACTACCCCGGCCAGCAGGCGGGCGATCCCACGCGGGCCACGGCGGAAAAGGGCCGGCGCATGCTGGAACTGGGCGCCGCCTCGCTGGCCAAGCTAATCGCGGCGGTCAAGGAGGATACGGTCGCGGCGGAGTTGCAGGAAGAGTTCTATCGCCGCGCCCTTGAGCCGCTCGGACAGGCGAAAGACCGCCGGTTTTAAGGGGTATCCCCTTCCCTCAGGGAATCTAAAAAGCTTTTAGCTTGGCTTAAGCTTTGCCGCCCCCCGTGCCCGTGATGTCTCGGTAGGTCCAGATCGGACAGGCCGCCACCGCCGCCACACAGCGGCCGAAGATGTCGGCTGCGCGGCGGCGGTTGAAACGGTACGCGAACTCGTCGAGGTAGGCCTGGAGATGCTTGCCGTCGGACCTGCCCAGGCCGTGGTGGGTGCCGCCGATCAGAG
>JBLNBS010000163.1:0-13801 GCA_050260175.1 Patescibacteria group bacterium
AAGTGCGCCAGCCTGCCGTCCAGATACCGCTTCGTCACGTCATGATGCTCTTGATCGTAGGAGGCGACGCAGTCGTCCGCGACGATGACGAGATAGTCCCGCTGATAGGCGTCGATGACGGTCGTCCGCACGCAGGCGTGCGTGTTGATGCCCGCGACGATGAGCGCCGCCGGGGCCAGTTCGCCCAGGAGCCGGTCCAGATCCGTCTGAAAGAAGGCGCTGTAACGCTTCTTGACGATCATACGGTGATGCGCGGCGTATTGCAGTTCCGGGAGCAACTTGCACCCCTCCGTGCCGGCGATGGTCACACGTATGCCGCGCCGCTTCATCTCGAGAAATGCGTCGCTAAGGTCGGGCGCGAACTCCTGCCGCACCCAGACGACCGGCTGGGCATGGGCGTCAAAGATGCCGACCAGCGCGTTGATCGACGCCGCGAGGCTCTGCCGCCGCGCCGCCAGCGGGCCTTCGCGAAAATAATCGTTCAGCATGTCGATGACGAGCAATGCCGCCGTAACTATGGCTTACTACTCCCTTTCACACGCGAAGTATCTCGGCTATTGGTCGGACATGTCATCTCCCGGCAATCACCCAGAGCCAGTATGGCCCTCCGGGGACAACGCGCCGACTTCACCGCCGGAGGCTGCTTGGCCTATACCGGCTCTTCATCCCCACATCGGGCCTGGCATTATGCTGCGTGTTTGTTATCGCAACAGCGCGTGGAGCTGCTCGACTTCATCCTGCCAGTTCCTAACGATTTTGAGTTGCTCCTCACGCTGCGCCGGGTCTCTCACGTACCCCTTGGCGAGGTCGTGGAGGTGGGCGTAATAGGCCGCCAGGCGGTCGAGAGGAGCCTTGATCGCGCCAAGGGCGGCGGCATCCTGTTTTTGCAAAGCCGCCTCCATTTGCGCGAGCGACCTCAACCAGTCATCCACCGGCAGTGAGGCTTTCTGGCGAAAGGTGCGTACGAGCCACTGCTGCTCAAAGATGGAGCGATCCTTCCAACCCGCCGATTCCTTGGCGAGCGTCGCGCGCACCGAGCGGCACAGCGCCAACGCTCGCTCCCATTGCTCTGAAGTCAGCGAAAGCTCCCCGGCCGTCCGCTCCGGGGCGGCGAGATCGATGCCGGCGTCGATCAGGGCTTGCATGGACGATATCTCCTGGCCGCGATAACGCGGCGCCATGGCCACCGCGGCGGCAAAGCCGGCCCCGGCCGCCTCGACCGAGATCGTATGCGGCTTGAGCAGCTCCAGCATCTCCTCTTCGGATTTGCCCATCAGGGCGGCAAGTTTAGGAATGGAGGAAGCGGCGGTCTGGGTGGGAACGAATCCCGGCCCAATCGTGAATGCCGCCACATTGGCGCCTGCCAATTCCTCGTTCAGCGTCGCGCCCAGGTGAACCTGGGCCGCCTTGAGGGACTCGTACGCCCCCATGTAAGGCCCCCCGGTGGAAGACACGCAGGCGAAGACGCCCCAGTCGCGGGCGGCCATCCCGGGGATAAAGGCGCGCGCCAGCAGTACCGGCCCGCGCAGGTTCACACGGTAACTGGCGTCCCAGGTCTCGATGGCCGTGTCCTTCACCGCGCCAAGCGGAGCGACGGTGGCGTTGTTGATCACGATATCCACGCGGCCGTAAGCCTTCTCCGCCCGGCGCGCCAGGTTTTTGACGCTGCTCTCGTCACCGACATCGGTACGGACGAACAACGCCGCGCCTGGGCCGAATTCCGCGCAAAGCGCTTGGGCGGCCCGGCGGCCGTTCCTCGCCTCAATCTCGGCGATGACGGCCCTGCATCCAAGCCAAATCAGGGCGCGGGCCGCTTCAAAGCCGATGCCGCCGCCCGCCCCGGTGATGACGGCGATCCTGCCTGCCAATGCATCTTTGGTGAGGTTGCCTTGCGCGATGATCATCCGGTTTCGCTCCTCATCTCGAATTTTCGACTCAAATGACCGGCCGGTGGGCCCAGAATCCCCGTGGTTTCCCCTCTCCCCCCTGGGAGAGGGCGGCACTGATGTCGGTTGAGGTCTGGAGCAGGGATTCAAACTTTTTCGTAGTTCATCGTCCGATACACTTGATGATCCGCCACGCGAGAAGGGTCAGCCAGCGGGACGGCTCCTTTTTCTGCCCGAACTCCCAATCCTTCCAGGCCGTCCAGGCCGACTCGACGGTAAAGCGTCCGTCCGTGTCCGCCTTCTCTTCGAGCGTTGCCAGCATGTCGAGGAGGCGCGGATCACCGTGCAGCCACGGGAAACGGGAGAGCACGTCGAGGACGTGGAGGAGGTCGTACCAGACGAAGGGCGCCTTCAATTTCCGGAAATCGGTGCCCATGTAGAACATGTAGGGGTGCCTGTTGCGGCTTTCCTGCCAGAGTGCGAGTAAGGTTTCCGCGCCCGCTTTGGTCGCGGGACTCGCCTCCGGCGCTTTCAAGCGCGAGAGCATCTTCAGCATGGCGAGCGTGGCATAGGGGCAGGGATCGTCCTTGCGGCCCGGGCCGCGAAAAGACCCCAGTTCCTTCGAGACCGCGCAGGGCCAGCCGTTCGCGCGGACCAAGCCGGCCAGGTGCGTGATTGCTTTTTGTACGGCCGGTTCTTCGCCGAGGCCGAACCCGAGCAGGGCGTAGACGACGAGCGGGGCGTCGCAGAGCGCCCAGGCCCATTGGTCTTGACCCGTTCCCCCGTACTGTTCGGGAATGTTCATAGGGAGCTGGAACGGACCCTCCGCCGATTGATGGGTGAGGATGCGTTCTATGATGGCGCCGACGCCCGGGTCTCCGGCAGTCAGCCCCAGGTCGGCCAGGAACGTCAGCTTGTGAAAAGGCTGGCCGGCGCTCTTGTGGCTGGCGATGACCTTGCCCGGCCAAGTGGACAACTCCTCCATCAGGCCCGCGACCCGCGGGTCGGACAGCATGGCCGCGCGCGCGGATACAACGCCGGGATCATCCCGGTCTTGGCCGAGCAGATCGAGCCTCGTCCGGTAGGAAATAAAGGGTTCGCCCGCGAGGAGCCAATCGACCGGCGCGTGCATGGTTCCGCCCCCTTGTACGTCT
Source organism: Patescibacteria group bacterium (assembly GCA_050260175.1). Lineage (GTDB taxonomy): Bacteria > Bacillota > UBA4882 > JAAYXC01 > JAAYXC01 > JBLNBS01. Next base: position 3,041 of record JBLNBS010000163.1, read on the forward strand.
TTCGGGTTTGTCTCCGTTCCCTCGGTGTTACCGCTATTCGAACTTGAAACGCCAGAGCGCCAGACCAAAAAAGACCGCGGTATAGGCCATCAGGAGACCGGCCGGCAGCAGAATCGAGTTGAAGCCCAAGCCGCGCAGGACGATGTTCTGGAATCCATCCATCGCCCAGGCGGACGGAAGCAGGTGGCCGATGGCGGCGAAGGCTTTGCCGGCAATGTCCAACGGAAACCAAGCGCCGCCCATCGCGGAGAAAAGAAACATCGCGATGAGGCAGACGAGGATTACCTGGTCCTCTTTCTTGGCAACGGCGCCAATCAGCAATCCCAGGCTGGCGGCCCACAGGGCGAGCGCCGCCATCATGAGCAGAACCGCCCCGGGCTGGCGAAGGTAGTCAACACCGAACGCAAACTGGCCCAGGAGGACGAGGATCGTTTCCTGGGCAAAAACCACCAGGAACATGGCCAGGACATGTCCGCCGATCACTTCCGCCCGCTTGACAGGCGTGGTAAGCAAGCGCTGCAGGCAGCGGGCCTTGCGCTCCAAGACAAGGAGCATGGCTGAGTTGATGAGCCCAAAGATGGCGAACTGCACCAACATACCCGCGGAGGACTGGGTGAATCCATTGGTCTTCGCCCCCCGGACGCCCCGGAAGACACTGCCGGTGCCTTGCTCGAGGCGCACCGCGAGAGGCGGTTTTTTCCAAGCCAAGATCGCCCTCTGCAGTGCATCCTGGAAATGCGCCTGGCGATCTGCCGCATGCTCAAACCCAACCCGGTCCTGATATGCCTGCACGCTGAGGCGGGCGCTTTCCACGGCGCCGAGCAGCCTGGCGGCGATCGCGTCCAGGGTGTTGACCGCCGTCCGGCCGGCCGGCGTTTGTTGGTCTGCGATCACCTCGAGGCTCGCCGCCTGAGCTGTGATGACCGCCTGGCTATAACCAGCGGGCACGCGCACGAAAGCGGCCAGCTCGCCTTCTGCCACCAATTCGCCCGCCCGCTCGGCCTTCCTGCCATCCAAACGGACTAGACGGATAGCCTCGGAACCGGCCAGGAGAGACTCGAGGTTGGCGCTTAGCACACCGCCCGGATCCTGGTCTTTCCATCCGACCGGCAGGCGCGGATCCTTTTCGCGATCCGCCCGAAAGACAGGGCCGAGGATCAGACCAAAGAACACGGTAAAGAAGATCGGCATGACGAGCAGAAAGAACGCCGACTTCCAATCCCGCAGGATCTGCAGGATGTCTTTACGTGCCACATCAAGCATACGCATGGCAACCTTCCCGTCCCTTCCAGGCGCCTGTCTGGATACGATAGCACCCCGGTGCTTCAGATTACTTCCGGCCTTGTGGCCGCAGATCGCGGTTGCCCGGACTAGGCAAAACGCTTGCGGAAAAGCATGACGCCCACCGCGAGAAAGACCAGCCCCGCCAAGATCAGGATGAGCGTGGGAGTGAATGCCTGGCCGGGTCCGGCGTTAGCCAAAGCCAGCTTCCAACCCTGCAAGGCCCACCCTTGGGGTGTTGCCAGCGTCACACGATTGAATCCCGCCGGCAGGTTCGGCACGCCGGTGGTGAACAAGCCCCCCAGCATCCCGGTGAGGGTCAGCACTCCGCTCATCACCGGCCCGGTCTGGCGGGAGTTCTTGATGAAAGACATCAACATGACGCCAAAACCGGCCGAGGCCACGATTAAACCAAAAGCAACAAGGACGACGGTGGCCGGTTGACCCCATTCGATGCCGAACAGAATGGAGGAAGCCAACAATAGCAAGGCGACCTGAAGGCAGAGGGAAACGACCACGCCCAGGAACTTGCCTCCCAGAACGGCCGCGAGCGGCGTGGGAGTCGTAAAGATGCGGGCTAGGGTGCCCTGCTCGTCTTCGCGGATGATGCTTTCTGCGCCATTGGCGCCCATAAAAAAGACGAAAAAGACGATCATGCCCGCCATGATCGGCCCCACGAGGCCTGCGCCCTGTCTCCGCGGTTGGGATTCCCCGGCGGGCGAGACGATGGACAGCGGGGGCACGGATGACTCGCTTTCGCCGGCGTGCTCTCCGGATTTCAGCCAGGCGGTGTACTGCCGGACTGTGTCATATCTTTGACGCTGGATCGTTTGCGCATCGGGCGCATTCAACCTCTCCACCACCACCTGGCCTGCGATCTTGGCCCCCGAGAAACCATCCATAAAGTGGTTGACCAAGTCCTTGACGATACCGGGGCCTACTGTCAGGGTGGGATCCTGGTAGATTGTGACCATGGTCGTCCTGTCCGGGGACAAAGCGGCCGCCGTAAAGTCAGGCGGGATGATCACGGCCGCGCCCGCCCTTCGCCGATCCACGGCGGCGCGCGCGCCGGCCTCGCCGGCGGCGACGGTCACCGCGAGCACGTCCGATAGTGATTTGTCCTGCAGGAAGTCGACGAGCATCTTGCCGGCGGCGAATCCGGGAGCCTGTGCGCCGGCCCGATCCAGGTTGACCACCTGAATTCTGGTCACCGGCAGATTGTACCCGCCTTTGCCGCCGGCCAGGCCGCCAAAGGCGAAGAAAATCAGTCCGGTAATCAGGAGCGGCGCGCCGAACATCATCACCAGGGCGAAAACGCTCTTGAAGATATGCTTCAGGTCTTTCAACGCGATATAACAGGTCCTCATGACTGCTCCTGCTCCTATCTGTAACGGAATAGACGCGAATGACAGCGTCAATCCCGCAACGCCTTGCCGGTCAGGTGAAGAAAGACGGCTTCCAGGTTGGGTTCCTGGATATTCACGGCGGTGATCCGGACCCCCGTCCTGGAGGCTGACTCGAACAGGCGCGGCAGGACGAGATTACTGTCCTCGACCAGCAGGGCCATCCGGCCGTCTTCGGCCGAGAGTCCGTGCACGCCGGGGAGGTTCCGCCATTCTTCCCCCATGCCATTTGATTCGGTCGCCAGCGTGAGATCGATCCGATCCATCTCGCCGACGATCTTGACGAGTTCGGCATGGGTACCCAAGGCGATCACCTTTCCCTGATCCATGATGGCGATCCGATCGGAAAGCTCCTGGGCCTCTTCCATGTAATGCGTGGTGTAGAGCACCGTCATCCCCTGCCGGTTCAGCTCCTTGATGTTGTCCAGGATATGGCGCCGACTCTGGGGATCGATGCCCACGGTGGGTTCATCCATGATGATTACCTGCGGTTTGTGCAACAAGGCCGCGCCAATATTTACCCGGCGCTTCATCCCGCCGGAAAAGGTCCCCACCCTGTCTTTCTGGCGGCCGGCAAGGTCGATGATCCCCAACACTTCATCCACTCGCTGGCGCAACGCGTCGCCGCGCAGGCCATACATCCTGCCCCAGAATTCCAGGTTCTCACGGGCGGAAAGATCCGGATACAGGGCAATCTCCTGTGGAACGACGCCCAGGGCAGCCTTCACCCCACCCGGGTTCTGGCGGATGGAATGCCCCTGCACGAAAGCATCACCACGATCGGGTTGCAAAAGGCAGGAGAGCATGGAAATCGTCGTGCTCTTGCCCGCGCCGTTTGGGCCCAGGAGGCTGAAGATCTCGCCCGCCCTAACGGTAAAGCTTACCCCGCGTACCGCCGATATGTCACCGAAATTCTTGCAGAGATCCTGAGCTTTGACCGCAATGACGTCTTGCATGATCCTTCTCTCCTTTGGGCAACTTCTTTTTGGCAAAATATGCGCTGGCATGAGGCCCATATACGGCGGACAACGCCTGAAATGTCACTTTGACGCCGTGCCGCGGATAAAGAGCAGGAAGGGAACGAAGCAGACGAACCCCATGCGCGAGACCACAGCCAGGTCGGCCGCGGCGAACGGCGCCTCGCTCAGGATCGGCTGGAACAGGAAGAAGGCGATCAGCGCGGCGAACAGCATGGCGGCCTGGCAGAGCAATCCCGGGCCGGCCGCGTAGCCCAAGTCCTTGCGTTGCCAAAGTAGCACGCCGCCGATGATCCAGGCCGGCGTGATCCCATGAACGGCTCTTCCACAGCGACTTCGCCCGTCGCCACGCAAAATCAGGCAAGAGCCTCAAGGCCCTTTCCCCTCCCTCCCGTCCACCTCCAGCAGGATAGCCAGACTCGCGAGCATGCTTTCCCTAACATCCCGGACCGCCGCCCAGCGCGAGGGATAGAGCTCGAGATTGTAAACCCCGCGGTAGCCCGCGGCGGAGAGCGCGCCGAGGTAGGTACCGAGCGGGAGGCGCCGTTCGGTCAGGGGCCAGTGCGTCTGCCCTTCAGGGGACAGGTCGTGCAGGTGCGTGTGGATGACGCGTCTCAGGAAAGCCGGGGGCGCCGACGCAGGGAGACTGCCCTGGAGGACATTCCAGTGGGTGTGCCCGAGATCCCAGCAAAAGCCCGCCGCTTCTTCCTCGAGGTGCTCCGCGATCGCCAGCAGGCCCTCGTATGTGTCGCCGGGATCGGCAAGGCCCCGGTTCCTGGTGATCTCCAGCGCGATCCGCCAGGGCAGGCCCTCCCTGTCCAGGGCCGAGACGAGCCTTTGTACGAAAGCGGCGCTCTCCTCCCCTAACTCCGCCTCTTCCTCCCCGGCGGCGCCTCTGTGGCAGTGCAGGACCATCACGGCGCGCGTTCCGGCCGCGCGGAGCAGTTCCGCGAGCGGCGCGAGCGGGGGATAGAGCGCCGCAAAGCCGCCTGGCGCCATAGGATCGGGCAGATACCCATGCAATGTCAGGCCCAGTCCCGCGTCGATCACCCCGGCGGCCGCCAGGCGGACCTCTCCGGGATCAGCTTTCGCGTTAATCCGGCCGAGCTCGATCGAATCCGCGCCGTGTCCGCGCAAGAGCTCGAGGCAGGCGGACGGCGGGCCGAATGCCTCCGCCAGCAGCTGCTCATCCCGGCTCGCGAGCGCACCCGCCAGGTAGCCAAAGGGGAGGGAAACGCCGATCCTCATCCCATGCCTCCGGGATGCCCCGCTCGCGATCCACGATCCTCGCGGCAATCTTGTTTGGCCGGGAACTCCAGGCTCTCCGCTCCATGCTCGCGGACCATCATGTTCCGGTGGGCGATAACGGCCGCTTCTTTCATGCCAAGCCTCCTATGCGGCTGACAATGGGCCATGTCGCTTTTCGCTATGCCTCGACGTCTTTCCTTTACAGCCCGCTCTTCCCCATCGGCGGCCAGCCGTCCTCTCCGTCGAGCCTCTTTTTGGGCAGAACGGCGTCCGGCTCGGCTCTACGCCCACCATCGCGCAAAGAGAGGCGAAACGATGAGGCCCCACGCGTCGATGGCGGCGTGGGCCACGATCATGGCGAGGAGATCGCGCCGCCAGATAAAAAAGCCCGTCATGGCCAGGCCGCCGGCGAAAAAGGAGAATGACGGCCCGATCCCCCAGGCGGGGAGATGCAGCGCGGCAAAGACGGAGGACGACAGTACGACCGCAAGCCACATGCTGCCCGTGAGACGGGCGAGCCGGGTCACGGCATAGGCGCGAAAGAGCGTCTCCTCCACAATACCGGCCGTGAGGACGGCAATGATGCGGAACCAGACGGGCAGGGCCAACACGCTCTCCATGCCCGCCGCGTAACCGGGCAGGCCCAGCGCGTTGCGCAGCCATTCGGTCGCGGGGTAAAGCAGGAGGACGTGCGCGAGGAAGAGCAGGCCGCCGAGGGCGAATGACCGCCAGCGCAAGGGCCGCAGCCATAACGAGGCCGGGGGCTCTTTTTCCCAGAGGAAGACGATCGCGGCCACGCCCGCGAACAGTAACCAGAGCGCCAGCTGCCCGAGGCAGAGCGTTGCGATGGACGATGGATCACCGGGCAGGCGGGCGGCGGGGCTCAAAAGGAGCGCCGTGCCGCCCCAGGCGATCAGTAGGCCGATTGATGAAGCCAGGCGTTTCCGGCCGCTCATCCAGCTCACCTCCTGTCCTGTGTCTCATCCATCCGCCTCCGGCCATGCCGCCGGAGTGTCAGCATCTCTCGCCGAGGCTTTCCACGCGGCCAAGGCCGGTGACCTTTTGGATAATGCGGGGCTGGCCGTGGTATAGGACCTTGCCGAAGCCGCTGATCTCGGCCTCCAATGATTCGGCCGCCGAGAGCGTGGCATTGCCGATGCCCGTGATTCTGACCTTGGCGGCCTGGGATTGGAGGCCCCCGCCGTGATAGTTGCCCGCCCCGCTCAGCGCGATTTGCTGCTCCCCGACGCGGCCTGAGCCTATCTCCACGCTGCCCGCGCTCGACAGGACGGTCCGCAGGCTCCCCGCGGACAGGGCGTTGACACGGATGCTGCCCGCGCCGCTCAGTTTGATCTCCATCGCGCCCGTCTCGATCTCATCCGCGCCGAGACTCCCCGCGCCGCTGAGCACAAGCTCCAAGCGATCCGTCTCGAGGCGGGAAATCTCCACCTTTCCGGCTCCCGACAGCCTGAGGCCGGTGAGCTTGGTCACGGTGATATGAAAAATGATAGAGCCGTAACTCCAGCACGGCCGCCAGAGCCAGTCAAACCAGCCGAACCAGTCGTGGTGGTAACCAAGCGTCAGGGTGCCGCCGGCCGCAACCGTGATCAGCCGCGGCCTGACGTGCTCTGGGGCCTCGACCGCCACCTCCGCCCGCTCGCCTTGGGAGATACGGACCTCGCCGATGCCCCGGTGGACGATCCGTTCGAAAGCCTGGATGTCCCTTGTTTCCCTTCCCGTCATGCCGCTCATGCTCCGCCCCCCATGTCTTTTCTTTGCACATGTCTCAAGTCTAGATCTTATCGGCGCTCCCCGAACCGGCCGGCGGCATGGATTCAACCCCGGCCAAGGAGCGGTTTTCCGTCCTGGCCGACTAGGCAGGAAGGCGTCACTCCCTCCATCATGTCTTAATAACACACGGAGCGGCTTTTTGCCGCTCCGCCGTATTGCTATCGTTGTTTTCCTTACTCCCCTGTCTCGGCTCTACTCCAGGAAATACGTCCATACATCCCGCTCCGCGTTGGTGCCGTAGAGCAGATCCGCGTAGCCGTAGCCCGGGATGATATGGATGCTCACATCCGTATTGCCCGCTTCCCGGATCCTCGTGCCGTAATAGGTTTGATTCCCGGAACTCAACTGCCCGTTGATCATGACCACCTTTTCCTGAATACCCTTCCAGTCGATCGTATAGGCGCCGTTCAAGGACAGGAGCGCGTAGATATCCCGGTCGATCGCGATCGGCGTCGTGCCCTCGCCGAACTGGCCCGCGGCCTGTGGCAGAATACCGGCATCCGTCTGGAGGAGCGCAAAATCATCCGCCCGGGGATCCAGTTGAAAGTTGTAGTACCCCGCGGATGCGCCCTGCACCATCACCCATTCGCCCGGCAGGCCCGTGATGGGGGTGTATAGGCCCGGCAAAAAGGCGGTGTAGATCAGGGAGAAATGGAGCAAGCCGTTGAAAGTGAAATTGCCGGGCAGATTGTACGGCCTTGCCTGGCCCGAGTCGAGATCAGGATAGAGAAAGGCCGCGAAGATCAGGTCCTTGAAGCTTTTGACGAAGGGATTGGCGTAGATGCCCTGGCCGATCAGGGCGTTGACGGCGTCATAGGTCATATTGGCATACGCCACTTTTTCCGGCTGGAGCGCCGGATCAAAGCTGTCCGTATCCAGGATGGTTATCTTTTTGAACTTGGGGTCGCGATACCGCGCGGCATAATCCAGGACGCACACCGCCGCGCTCGACTGACCCAGCAATTCGTAGGGCAGCTGGATTTCGTGCTGGATCGCGGCGATGACCTCGTGCATGTCCGACCGGTGCTTGGCGAGGCCCCAGCTCAAAACCGATTGATCAACCTGATTGAGCGGCAGATGGTCCTCGCGGAAGGTGATGCCCACCACCAGGTAATCGTTGGCGCGCATGAAATGCGCGATGTTGCGGGAGGGTGGGGTGAAATAATTGCTGCGGAAATTGTAGCCGCACGGGGCGACCAGATAGGCCACGCGCGAGGGATCGTCTTCGTTGCTGAAGAGCAGATCGATGGTCAGGGGGTACTGTTCATCGTAGTAATCCACTTCCACCCAGGTCCACTCGGCGTTTTTCACGTACTGCCTGACCTCAATCCGGTTTTCCGCCTGAAGGTTCCGCAGGATCTTGTCGATCTTCACCTTTCTCTGGGGCGCGGCGGATATGGTGCCAAGGCACAACACGAGGATGAACAGCATCACCAGAACAAGACGGACCCCTTTCATTTGCATCACTCCCGATATTTTTTGGCCAGGAGGCCGTCAAGCCGCTCGAGCTCGCCGGCTGCGGCGGCAACGACGGAGGGGGGTCGCGAGTTGGATATTGAAGCACCTACAGGTATGGCGAATTGGCATATGTAATTCTCCGCTTTCCTGCTTTCTCCTTCTCCTTGACAAAAGTCGTGAACGTTCGGGGATGAACGCGAAGAGGAAAGCAATCCCGGCCGCGGTAGGATTGGCCGGGGGTATTGTGGAAGAGTCCGGGGGACCGGATCCCCTGCTGGGATTCGCCCCGTCCCGAAAAGGAGGCATGCACTGAGATAAGCCCGTCGTCCATGTAAGATTTCTGTTGATAATCCGGGAGTCTTTCTCAAGAGTTCTGAGCCCTAGAAGCGGTGTGAAAAAAGTACCGGAACGCAGATTATGGCTTTACGTGACTAGAAACGATTTAACAGGATTAACATGATTTTCAGGATTTGCACAGATTATTTGTCTATTAGATTATTTTTATCAATGATCATAAATCTTAAATCTTGTTAATCCTATAATCATGTAAATCATGTGATGTCGTTCCCTGTTTTTCGTGTTTATTGGCCCAAGAACGGTTTTTCACAGCGCTTCTAGAGCAGCCAGCCATAATCTTGCCTGCAATCCACCACCGCGTCCAGATACACGGTGCCGCCTTTTATCTGATAGATCAGCAGATACCGCTCCGCCAACAAAAGCTTGCGGTATTTACCGTCCGGAACCAGCGGATCGAAAAGCCTTGGATTGCGCTCCGGGAATTCCGCCAGTGATTTTGCCTTTTCATTGAACTCCTCAATGAGCCGAAGCGCCGCGGCCTCGCTGACCCGCGCCAGGAAGCGGGCGTGGGACACCAGCATCTCCGCCGCTTCATCGGAGACGATCACGGTATACTTTTTACCTTCGCCGCCCATCCAGCACCTCCCGGACGGCGGCTTTCATCATCTTGGACACCTCGTCGATAGAGTAGCCACACTTGCCGGATAGCCTGCCTTCCTCGGCGGCAACCAGGCTTTCCCGGAGACGCAGCATACTTTCACGCCGCGCAAACGCTTCGATGTCCATCACCACCAGGTCGCCCTCGCCATTCTTCGTCAGGTAGACCGGCTCTCCCGACCGCTTGCACAGCTCGGAAATCTCATTGTAGTTCTTGCGGATCGCCGCTGACGGCTTGATGGTCATCATCCGGATCGCCTCGTTTCGTGGCAGTTATATGTCTTTATTGTATGCTTATTATACTACGCCCCAAGCCGGTTCGTAAATCACCCCCTCCGTCAACCCCGCTTTCCGGGCCAGGGCGATGGCCTGGAGCCGGCCTTGCAGGTGCAGTTTGGCGGCGATCGAGCCCGGCCATTGTACTCTTGACAATCGGGCCCGCGGTGATATAATTATCTCAAACAGGTTTGTCATGCAGACTGGTTTGGAGTGATACCAGATGAAAGACCGCGAGGACCTGGATCTCGACCGGGTGGCGCGACGGACCTACCGTTATTGGTACGAGGACGGGATCGCCGAGGCGGCGGTCGGTTCGTATTTCGCACTGATCGCCTCGCTCATGTGGGCGTCAACGCGCCTGGCCGGACCCTGGATCCTCGTCTGGGCGCTCGGCCTGCCTCTCTTGCTGATCGGCGGGGCTTTGGGCATGCGCCGTACGATCGGCGCCCTCAAGGAGAGACTGACCTATCCGCGCACGGGTTATGTCGCGTACCGGCGGCGCGGCAAAGGGCTTCGTTGGGCGATCGGCGCCGGCACGGCCGCGGTCATGGCCGTATTGGGCATACTCACGCGGGATGTCGAGATCCGGCTGAACCTGGCCATCCTGGTCCCGGCCCTGCTGATCGCCGCCGCCTTTCTCAACCAGGCTTGGCGTTACGGCGTACTGCGTCTGGCGTTGCTGGCGGCGGCCTCGGCCGGGATCGGCCTGTCCGCGGCCTGGATGGAAGCCGCGAACGATATCGCCATGGCGCTTTATTTCGGCGCGATGGCCGGCTGCCTGCTCTTGTCGGGGCTCGTTACGTTGGTCCTCTACCGGCGGCGGACGCGGTGCGCGCCCGGCGGGGGGGCGGACTGAGATATGTCGGAGGATCTGCGCCGCATGGCGGAGGAAGTGGACCGGCTCCTGCACGAGCCGTCCCGCCTGCTGATCGCCACGATCCTGTATACGGTGGCCAAGGCCGATTTCACCTATCTCTTGCGCGAGACCGGCCTGACCAAGGGCAATCTCTCGGCCCACCTGGCTAAACTGGAGGAAGCCGGGTATGTGGCCGTGGAAAAAGGATTCGCCGGCAAGATCCCCCGCACGACCTGTTCTCTGACCGAACGCGGGCGGGAGGCTTACCGGGCCTACCGGGAGCATTTGCGGCGGACGGTGGCAAAGATGCCCCGGTAGCGTCGGCCGCCGATAATAACGCCAAGGAGGCTTCGCAGAGATGGCCGAACCGGCAATCAGAACAGCGGGTCTGACCAAGGAATTCCGTGCCGTCCGGGCGGTGGACGGGCTGGATCTGGAGGTGCCGACCGGGATAGTCTTCGGGTTCCTCGGCCCCAACGGCGCCGGCAAGACCACCACCATCAGGCTGCTTTTG
>JBLNBS010000164.1:0-4128 GCA_050260175.1 Patescibacteria group bacterium
ACGCTTTAATGGCGGAAAACCGGCATAGGACGGCTTGCCGTTCCGTTTTTGACGATCATTATTAACAGTCCGGGTCTGGTTTCACTATAGCGCCGAAGAGTGCCGTCTTAACTGTCTTGCCTCACTCTCCGGCCGGGACTATAATGAGACGATAAACGACCGGCCGTTGCCGTTCCAGCCGTTCCCGACCCGCAAGAGAGACGACTGATGCCAGTCGTTTCTGCCTTTATATTCGGTCGCGCGCCAAAAAGCGCGTTGCAGGAGGTCTACGATGTCCCGCGTCTTTGGCGGCCTGCGCGGCAGGATACTCCTGGGCTATGCCCTCCTCGTGGCCATCATCGCCCTGGTCGGCGCTTGGGCCATCTATAATTTCGCCCACCTGAACCGTGTCCTGACGGATATCACGCGGGAAAACTACCGTAGCGTCCTCGCGGTGCAAAACATGGTGGGAGCCATCGAACGCCAGGACAGCGCGGAGCTTCTCTTGCTCCTCGGCGAAGTGCGCGGGGGGACCGACATCTACCAGGAAGGCCAACGTGAGTTCCGTCGCTGGCTCGATGTGGAGGAACGAAATATCACGCTTCCCGGCGAAGGCGTCAAGGTAAGCGAGATCGTTCGGGATTACCGCGCCTACGATCGCCTTTTCGACACCCTGCGGGACATGATGGCGAACGAGCGGCGGGAAAATGCGCGCCGCACCTATCTGGTGGAGATCGAACCGCTCTTCAAACGCATTCGCGTAAACCTCGGCGCCTTGCTCGAGATGAACAACCGCGCGCTGCTGGACGGGAATCAAAGATCCAAGCACGCTGCCTGGCGGGCGACGATCTCTACCGCCCTCGTGTCTTCCGTCTCGATTATCCTCGGTATCTTCCTGGGCTTGGGCGTCTCCGGCGCCGTCGTCCGCCCCACCCTGCAACTCACCGGAGCGGTACGTCGGATCCGTGAAGGAAACCTCGACGAACGGGTCAGCGTGGACTCGTCCGACGAGATCGGCGAACTGGCGCGGGAGTTCAACCGCATGGTCCTGCGTCTGCGCCATTACGAGGAGTCGCTCACCGGCAAGGTCGCCGCGGAGCAGCAAAAAGCCCTCGCTATCGTCAACGCCATCGATGATGCGGTCATTCTGACCGATGGTGCGCAGCAGGTCGTGATGCTCAATCCAGCGGCGGAAAGCATCCTCGGCATTAACGGAGCGGATGTCGCCGAACGGGATGTCCTGCAAGTCACGGGGCAGCCCGTAATCCAGACCATGGTCGCCAAGGCCCTGTCCGGCGAGATGCCCCATAACCGGACGGTGGTCATGAAGATCGGTGGAGAAGAACGTTTCTTTGACGCGGAGGTGGTGCCGTTGCGTGCCGCGGCGGACGCCGCGCCTGGTTTGGCGGTGAGCGGCACCGTGGTTCTGCTGAAGGACATCACTTACCACAAGCGCCTGGAAAAGATGAAGTCCGATTTCCTGTCCGAGGTATCGCACGAGATTCGCACGCCGCTCACCTCGATCGCCATGGGCTTGGGCCTGCTCCAGGAAAGCAAAGTCCTGGCCGAGCAGAACCGGGATCGCGAGATCCTCGACATGGTCGGCGAGGAGACCACCCGCCTGACAACGCTCGTCGAAGATCTGCTGGCGTTGTCGAGGCTGGAGTCAGGGCGCACGCCGCTCACTCTCCAGACGGGCTCCCTGGCGGAATTGTTCGAGACGGCGACGGCTCCGTTTCATCTGCAAGCGGAAGCCGGCAAGATCGAGTTTTTCGTGCAAACCGAGCCGGGGTTGCCTGCAGTGCGCATGGATCAGGCAAAGATCCGTACCGTAGTCGCCAATCTCCTCACCAACGCGTTTCGTTATACACCGGCCGGCGGCAGGATAAGCTTGACAGCGGCGAAAAACGGCGAGGCCGCCCGCGTCGCCGTCTCCGATACCGGCCCCGGGATTCCGGCGGATGTCGGGGAAAAGGTCTTCGACCGGTTCTTTCAGATGAAGGAACGTCCCGGAGGCCAGGCCGGCTTGGGTTTGCCGATCTGCAAAGCCATCGTGGAAGCGCACGGCGGACGGATCTGGCTGGAAAGCGGCGATGGGCCGGGGGCGGCCTTTGTATTCGAAATTCCATTGGCCGGGCCGCGCCCGGCGGCAACCGAAAACAAGGAATGAAAGAGGGGCATTCAAGATGACCGGTGCCAAGCTTTTGTTGGTCGATGACGAAAAGAACATCAGGTTGATCCTCACCCAGTGCCTGGACGAGGCGGGGTATGAGGTGACCGCGGCTTTCGATGGTGAACATGCTTTAAAGAAACTGGAAGAGGAACGTTACGACCTCATCCTGCTCGACATGAAGCTGCCCGGTATGGACGGCCTGCAGGTCCTGCGGAAGATCCGCGCCATGGACCCCCGGCAATTGGTGGTGATGATCACCGCCCACGGCACGATCGAGACGGCGGTCGAGGCGATGAAATCCGGCGCCGCGGACTATCTCCAGAAACCCTTCACCCCGGAGGAGATCCGCGCCGTCGTCCGGCACAACCTGGCCAAGAAGCCGGCCTTCTCCACCGAAGAGGGAAGCGGATTCGACGAAAGCCTGTCGGAGGCGGGCCGTTTACTACAAGCGCACGAAGTCGACCGGGCCGTGCCCTTTCTCCGTAGGGCGGTCACCCTTAATCCTGATCGTCCGGAGCCATTCAACCTACTGGGTATAGCCGCGGAATACCGCGGAGACCTGGACGGCGCCCGCCGCATGTTCCGCGTGGCGCTGGCCCTCGACCCGAGCTTCACGCCTGCCGTGGCCAATCTGGACCGGGTTTCCCAATGGCGCTACGTCCCCCGGGCAGAGATCGATCTCGGGCTGCCCCTGGAAGAACAAGGGCCGGTCGACAGCCGGAAAGGATGACGCCCGATGCATGTGATTATCGTCGGTTGCGGCCGGGTCGGGGCGGGATTGGCCATGAGACTGGCGGACGAGGGCCACGATGTGGTGGTGGTGGATCGGGATCCGGAGACCTTTACCAAGCTCGGGTCCACCTTTAACGGTCTGACGATTGCCGGCGCCGTGATCGACCGGGACGTTCTCCGGCAGGCCGGAGCGGATAAGGCGGACGCCTTGGCCGCCGTGACGAGCATCGACAATGTCAACCTGATGTGCGCCCAGGTCGCCCGGGATATCTTCGGCATACCGCGGGTGGTGGCACGGACCAACGAGCCTGGGCGCAGGGATGTCTTCCACGGGTTTTCCCTGGTCACGGTCTGTCCGACGGACCTCGGGGTGGCGGCGCTTCAGAGCATGCTCCTGGTTCCCGGGGCCCAGGCCAGGATGATCCTGGGCGCCGGCGAGGTGGTCCTGGCCGAGTTCGCACTGGGCCCGAAGCAATCCGGCTGGACATTGGGGGAACTCGAGATCCCCGGCAAGGCGCGGGTTGTCTCCCTCATCAGGGGAGGCAATGCCAGGGTGGCCGAGCCTGAAACGACCTGCCAGCCCGGGGATGTCCTGGTCGTGGCCGCCAGGCTTGACACGCTGGAAATCTTCCGCAGCCTACTGGAGAAGGATCCGGGGGAGCCCGCCGAACGGCCGCATCTTTTCGGAAAAAACGGGAGCGGGAGCAGACGTACATGAAGATCGTAGTGGTGGGAGCGGGCAAGGTCGGCTATTACCTGATTAAAACTCTGTTGGATCGCGGGCACCTGCCGTCCCTGATCGAACTCGATTCCCGGCGCTGTCAGGTCATTGCCGAGGAGACGGGCATCCTCACGGTGATGGGGGATGGAACCGATCTGGCCGCCCTGGTCGACGCCGGGGCCGACCGCGCCGACGTCATTGCGGCCGTCACGGGCATGGACGAGGTCAATCTGGTCGTCTGCCAACTGGCCAAGATGAGGTTCGGGACGAAAAAGGCCGTGGCCAGGGTGAGCAATCCCAAAAACCGCGAAGTCCTGCAGAAATTAGGGGTCGATTTGGCGGTTTCCGGCACCGCCCTGATCGCGGACGCCATCGAGGAAGAGATCCTCGATCGGCACCTGCGGACATTGACCACCCTGGACCACCGCCGTTTGTCCCTGGTCGAAACGGCGGTCTTCGCCGGCTCATTCGCCTGCGGCAGAGCCATCAGGGAACTGGCCGGGGAACTGCCGCCCGGATGCGT
>JBLNBS010000165.1:0-16290 GCA_050260175.1 Patescibacteria group bacterium
CCCTCGGTGGCGCCGATGTACGCGGTGCTCGTGCCCCACTGCGTCCCCGAGACCGTGATGGTATTGCCGCCGCCGGGCGGCGGTTTGCCGGCCAGGGCCGCGACCGACGCGGCCAGGATCAGTACTACGATACCGAACCACATCAGCTTGCGATTACCTTTCATACCAGAACCCTCCTTCGACTAAAAAAACAGACTAGATGCCCGGAGAGAACTCGATCTCCCGCTGGTAAAAGGCCATTCTGCTGGCCCTAACCGATGATCACCTCCTTCTTGTCTGGTGCCGGTTCACCGCAGCGTTACCATGTCGATCCAAGCAACGGACCATCCCAATGGTTCTTGAGCAGCCCGCACACCATCCCTCTCTTCGATCCGATCGTTGTATTCGCCGTTCGATCGCGAACTCCTGCTCACACACATGCACTCATTGTCCAGGTAAACTTTACGCAACAAAGGGCTGAGCTCCTGCTCAAGATGATGCAAAAACACAACCTCCGGGGCATGCAGAAAAAACCCCGGACGCGGTACGATCGCCCGGGGCCTGCTCGCGCTGGACGAGAGGGATCAACAGGACGGCTGAGGATCCGGCACGGCCTCGCCTCGGATCAAGCGTCCGACCGCGGAAAAGAAGCGGACCTTTTCCGGCGTGTTGACGGCCCAGTTGGTCGGAGGGCTCTGAAAGCCGTCCCGGTAATTGCCCGCGCCCTGGTCGTAATAGCCCCAGCTGGCGCCCGCCCGCCATGCGGCCAGGAGGTTGTCCACGCTCGTCGAATCCTCGTTGAAGACAATGGGCTTACCCGTCCACGCCCTGACGGCCGCCGTCATGCGCCCGATCTCCTCCGGCCCCTGGCCGTTGCCGTGGAGCAGGACGAAATCGGACGCCTCCAGCACTTCCCCGCCGGGCAGCGCCCCCCCGCCGTAACTCGTGGAGATCGGGAGGGATCCCCCGCAGACCTCGCGGGCAAGGCGGATGAGTTCATGCACCCGCCCGGGCTGGAGGATGGGATGCACGTAACCGACGTCGCACTCGTTGTTGATCTCGACGAGCACGTTGCCGCAGCCGAGGCCGGCGAGGAAACCCACGGCCTCCCTCACCGCCCGCTTGACGGCCTCCTCGCCGGCCAGCCGGTGGTTCTGGCCGAAATAAAACAGGCCGGCGATGACCGCCATCCCCAGCCGGTCGGCGGCCTCGATCGCGCGTCGCATGCGCCGGGCGTAGTCCGTGCGGAGCGCCCCCTCGGCGGTATAGGCGTTGTTCTCCCAGGGCTGTAGGAGCTGGGAAGGCAGGAGCACCGTGTGGGCCAGGGGATACCCCCCCTGGAAATTGAGGGTGACCGCGATGACGCCGTATCGCTTGTATTCAGGCAGGGCGGCGATGAACTCGTCCGTCTGGCGCTCCGGGTCGTAGGGGCTCCCGTCGGGATAGCGGAAAAGTTTGCTCGTTTCGGGATTCAGATCGGCAAAAGTGGCCTGGACCATGCGGCTGTTCATCAACCGCCCGAGCGCCTCGGGCACCGCGCCCGGAAAATCGCTGTAGGTCGGCTTGCCATCCATGAGGAAGATGCCGCCCTCGATGCTAAGCCGCATGCATTCTCCCTCCGCATCTTCCGAGTCCTCCGCGCCACCGCGGTTAATCACATCATTTCAGCAGTTCCTCCACGACCTCGCGCGCCCGGTCCACGATGGCCCGGATCGCCCGTTCCCCGCGCTCTTTGGCCGCCGTGGCGCGCAGGTCCTCGCTCCAGATCCACTCCCGCCCCTCCTGCTCCCGGTAAGCCGGATCGGCCCAGGACGGATCGTAGCGCCGGATCGGGCACGGCCCTCTTTTGAAGGAATCGAGGGAAACCAGCTCGGGAAAGAGCGCCAGGGCGAAGGAGGTCTCCCACGGCCCGGCGTGATCCGCCGGGGCCGGATCGAGCCCCTCGTACTCAGGCCCGCCCCAGACACGCAGGGTGTGCCCGGCGGCGGCGAAACCGGCCACTGCCCGCTTGACCGTGTCCACCTGCACCGGCCCATAATGCCCCGTGATGACGAGCGCCGCCTTGAAGCCGCACTTTTCCAGCTGGACCAGGGTCTCCTGGATCATCGCGGTCACGAGGTCCGCGCTGTATGTCAGGGTGCCGATGAACGAGCCGAACCCGGGTCGGTTATGGTAGGAGGGCGGCATGACCACGCCGCCGATCTCCCGCGCCAGACGGCAGCAGATGCCGTGGATCTTCAGCGCGTCCAGGCCGAGCGGGAGATGATCGCCGTGCCATTCCAGGAGGCCCAGGGGGAAATAGGCCACGGGTTTGGCCGCGAGGGCCGCGGCGAACTCGGATGGCGTCATCTCCTCCCAGCGGACCTTGGGGATCTTGCTTTCCACGCTCTCCACCTCCAAATATCAGGCATGGCGAACAAAGGCAAAGGCCGAAAACAGCCTGTCGTGTCAGGAAACGGAGGAGACATCCAATCCCCAGGTCTCGGCGACCTCGGCCAGGAACCTGGAGCGGAGGGCCGGTTTGCCGCCCACGGTCCGCGCCCAGCTGAGCGTGGCGATTTTTGCGGACGACAAGGCGCCGTAAAACAGTTCGCGCTCGGCGGGGAGCGAATCCTGATGGCCGTGGGCCAGATAGGGGAGGGCGCCCTCGTTGGCGCCGACAAGGAAGAGCGCGGTGAATTTGCGCCCGCCGAGAAGCTCGAGCGGGGTGAGGATCACCCCGTCGCGGGCGCCGCGGCGGGACTTGGCGGCAATATCGTCCGCCCGCGACAGAAAACCGCGGAGTCTCTTGTGCGCGCCGGCCGCCTGCAACAGGCCGGGCCACGGGGAGCGGAACCCCTCCCCTGCCAGATCCAGGCAGTGCTCCAGACGTTTGCAGAGATCGGCCAGGATCTCGGCGGGGACAAGCTGCGCCGCCTTAGGAGCCAGGGCGCGCAGGGCCTGCATCACACCGGCAAATCCCTTGTCCTTGGCCAACGCGGCTGGTATCTCCGTTTCCAGGCCGGACCATGATCCGGCCAAGCGCTCGAGGGGTTCGACAGGGACATGGGTCAGGATGCGCAGGGCCGTAATGAAGCTGGCCTTGTCCGAGGGATCCATGAGTAGGCGGAGCAGGGCCATGATCCCCATGACCTGGGCATAATCGTAAAATCCGGCCGTCCCTTCCAGGCGATACCGGATACCCCCGCTGCAGAACACGGTCTCGATCGCCCTGCTCTGAAAGGGTGCACGCCAGGCCACCACCACGCTCTGGGGATTGACTCCCTTTTCCAGGATCTCCTGCACGGCAAAGGCGATCCTGTTGGCCTCATCTTCCTCGTTGGCCCCCGCCAGGATACTGATCCGGCGCTCCCCGTCCTGCTCCTGTTCAGCCGTTGGTTTCATTTCGCCGGGGACCAGGCAACGCTTGACCACGACGCGGAATTGCGCCTCACCCACCTGGTACGCGACCGTCTCGCCCACCCTGGAACCGATGATGGCCGCGCCCAGGGGGGTCTTGGGCGTCAGGACGCTGTCCCCGCCGCTCGGCCCGGCCAGGCCCACGAGGAGAAATTCCTCGCTGCCTCCATCCTCGAACTCCACCTGCACCCGGCTGCCCAGCCTGACCAGGGGCACCTCCGTCCGCCAGGAAGAGGGATCCTCCCCCACCACCTCGGCCTCGGCAATCAGATCGCGCAGGGCCTGCATGCGCAGGCGCAGGCCCTCGGCCTCTTCCGCCCCCTCCTCCCGCTCTTCCCGTGCGTTGGCCCTGATCTCGTTCCAGCGCCTCTGGAGTTGGGTCAACTCCTCCTGCCACCCCCGGTAGACCTCGATGGTCGTTGTCTTGAGGGGGTTGGCGGGCAGGGGCAAACGACCGGAAGCGGCCAAAAAGAACATCCCCTTCCGCTTTATTGCCCTGGTCTTGTTAGAGGAACGAGCCTTCCTGGCCGTTATTGAGAACGAAGAAAACGAAAGCGTGTCCGCAGCCCGCTCACGCCCACGGCGCGCCTTGGTAACGGCAACCCAAAGGCCGGCTGCGAAATGCCCTCCGAAACCCGGGTTACCGCGGTTGACTCCTAAATCTTCGGCAACGGATCCCATTTATCCTGCCTTGCCTTGGCAACGAGTCAGCCGTTCATGATCCGGCCCCCCGCCGCCCGTGCCGCCTGGCGAACGCATAGACGCCGAGCGCCGCGAGCAGCCAGGGGATCAGGGCCAGCACGGCGAGGAGCAGGATGCGGATGGAACCGTAGAAAGCGCGGCCAAGGGCGGCCAGTTCCTCCAGGAACCACGGCCGGCCGGCGGGCCGCGCCGCGCCTTCGCGCAACGTGACGTTTACGGTGGCGAGCGCGACGTGATGGTCGTAGTATTTGATCTTGCCCTGGATCTCCTCGATCGTCTCCCTGACCCTGCCCAATTCCTCCTGCACGGCCAGGACCTCGCCCACTGTCTTGGCGCGGGCCATGATGGCGATCAACTGGCGTTCCTGATGCTCCCAGTTGCGCAGGCGCGCCTGGAGGTCGATATAGTCCTCGGTCACGTCCACGCCCGAGATCTCCTTGCGCACGATCCGGCCGAGATTCCCGGCTGCCGCCAGGAACCGCTGGAAGCGCCCGGCGGGGATACGCAGGACCAACTCGGCGTAGCGCCCCACGCCCGGCTCACGGCTCCGATCCTCGGGGATGTACGTATTGGAGGATTGCACGAACCCGCCCGCGGCCACCGCCATCCGCGCCAGGGTGTCGGCCGCCGCCGGAGCGGACCTGACCTTGATCTCCAGCTTGGCCGTGGAGATGACCTTCCTCGCCTCCCCGGGCAAGGGCTCCGCGGCGGATCGCGCCTCCTGGACCGGCGCCGAGGCAAAAGCCCGCCTGGCTAGGGCACGGCCGGCGAATCCCTTCCCATCCGAGGCGATTCTGCCCTGAATCGCTGGACCGCCCAACCCGGGGAAGAGACGGATAAAGATGAAAGCCGTACCAATCAAGAGGATCGCGGCCGCCGGGATAAACCAGGGGCGCCGCCAGCCCCGGCGCGCAACCGGGCCTGCATTGACCTGCGTTTCCAGCATCACATTCTCCCCCTCCAAATCGATCTGGAAGATTGGACGCAGGTCGGACCGTTTCGGTTCCGCACGAGGAGGACGCTTGCCTCCGGGGCTTTGGGGCATGTGCGTCCCAAGGCCTGCGATCACCGATCATGCTTATGCCGCATCGTCAAGGTCAGACCGGCGACAGCGCCGGGAGATCCCGTTCGAGCAGGCCGACGCCATACGGGGGCAGCGTCAAGCCGGGACCGGCCCGGAGGCCGGTGAGGAGATCGACGGGATTTCCCTCCACTCCCACTTGGACCGGTTCCTGGCCGTGATTCAGGAGGAAAACCAGTTCGCGCCCGTCGCCGCCCGTTCTTACCGAGGTCTCCACCCAGGAGCTGCCGCGCGTATCGACGCCCCCGGCCCGCCCGAGGCCGCAAGCATCAGCCATCCGCGCGAGCAGCACCTGAGCCAGATCCGGGCCGGGATATACCCCGACGTACATGACGAGTCCGCCGGCCCCGCCCCGCGCCAGGGTCACGGCCGGCCGGCCGTCGTAGATCCCGCCGCAGTATACGGCCTCCACCTCCGCGCGCGCGGGCGCCAGGTTCTCGCACCAGACCGGCACGGCGAACTCCCCGCCGTGCCCTCCGGGGCCGGGGCGCGACAGCCTGACGCGGACCTCCGTCCCGGGCAGGAGGGAGTCGTATTCCTCCACGCTGACGCCGGCCGTCTCGGCCAGGAGGCCGGGCAGCGCCCGGTCGACCACCACGTTGCTCTCGTCCTTGACCCCTGTGCGCATGGTCAGGACCAGGTTGCCGCCGTTTTCCGCGTAGCGGCGCAGGTTCTCCGCGGCCTCCCCTCCCAGGACGTAAAGGGCCGGCGCCACCACCAGCCGGTAGCCATCGAGGGGCGCGGTGGGCGGGACGATGTCCACGGGGATGCCGGACTGCCAAAAGAAATCGTAATAGAGACGGAAATGCCTGTCGTAGCGGAACCCGCGGTTGTTGGGCTGGATCGTGAAGGCCCAGCGGGAGGGGAAGGACATGACCAGGGCGGCCTTGGCCCGTACGGCCGTCCCCGCGATACGTTCCCCCACCTTGGCCAGTTCCCGCCCGATCTGAGCCACCTCGCGGTGGCACCGGCGCGGGATCCCGTCATGCTCCAGGATGCCGTGCCAGAACTCCTCGGTGCCAAAGCGGCAGGAACGCCAGCGGAAATAGAGGATGCCGTCGGCGCCGCGCGCCAGGGACTGGTAGGTCCAGAGGCGCACCTGGCCAGGTTCGGGCCTGGCGCCGATCGTGCCCCAGCCCGTGGGGCCGCTTTGCTGCTCCACGACCCAAAAGGTCCCGCCCCCCGCCCCCCGCGCCACATCCAGGTAGAGGGAGTTCTGGCGCGGATCGGGCGGCCCCTCATGCCGCAGCGGGTACTGATTCAGGGTCAGGACGTCGATCGCGCCCGCGAGAGCGTAAAAGTCGATCTCGTGCCAGAGCATGCGGTTGACATTGTGGGTGATGCACCGCGCGCCCGCGATCTCGCGGATGATCTCCGTCTGCTCCCGGGTAAAGTCCACGTAGGAATCGGAGGAAAAGCGGGAGAAATCCAGTCGCAGGCTGGGATTCTGCATCTCGACGTCGGACGAGGCCGCGCCCTCGTCGTTGACCTCGACATTGCCCAGGGGCAGCGGGATCTCGTCCCATCGCCCGTATTCCTGGCTCCAAAAGACGGTCCCCCAGGCCTCGTTGAGCCTCGCGAGCGAGCCGTACCGCCTTTGAAGCCATGCCCGGAATTCGGCCGCGCAGACCGGGCAGTAGCATCTGCCCCTGTATTCGTTGTCCACCTGCCAGCCGATCACCGCGGGGCAGCTCTTGTAGTGGTTCGCCAGGGCCGTGGTGATGGCCCGCGCGTAGCGCCGGTAGGTGGGGTTCCGCGGGCAGAAATGCTGCCTGCCCCCGAAATGAATCCTCATGCCGTGCCGGTTGACGGGCAGGATCTCGGGGTGCCCGCCGGCGAGCCAGGCGGGCGGCGCCGCGGTAGGCGTGCCGATGACGACGCCGATCCCCTCGGCGGCCAAAACCTCGATGGCCCTGTCCAGCCAGGCAAAATCGTACTCGCCTTCCCGGGGCTCGAACCGCGACCAGGCGAACTCGCCGACCCTGGCCACGCGCAGGCCGGCCTGGCGCATAAGTCCGGCGTCCACGGGCCAGCGTTCCTCCGGCCAATGCTCGGGGTAGTAGTCCACGCCGAAGATCAATCCCGGACCGCCGGTCCGGAGACGCGCGTTCCGCTCGTCCACGACGCCTTCCTCCCTGCACCGTTTCGCGAAAAGATGTTTAACGCAGATTAAGAGTGGTTAATTCATTAATCTGGCGCAAAACGTAAGCTGCATAATCCACGTTTACGGTCTAAAACAGATTCCCCACATCACTTCTAGAAGCGCTGTAAAAAACCGTTCTTGGACCGATAAACACGTAAAACAGGGAACGACATCACATGATTTACATGATTATTGGGATTAACACGATTTAAGATTAAGGTCATCAATAAAGATGATCTAATAGACAAATAATCCGTGTAAATCCTGAAAATCATGTTAATCTTGTTAAATCGTTTCTAATGACGTGAAACGATTATGCAGATTAGGCAACATACCGATTTCATGCGATTCTATAACTCCTTGTCATCTGGGTGTTAATCGCCATAATCTGCGTTCCGGTACCTCTTTCACACCGCCTCTAGAGCGTCTCGAAATCCCGCGTCTCCCCGGCCAGCGCCGCGAGGAACGCCTCCGTCTCCAAAAGGCGCGCGCGGCCCAGCCTCCGGCCCGGGTCCGTGAGGAGGCGGCCGGGCAATTCCTGGGCAAGGCGGCGCATGAGCCTCACCGCGGCGGGCAGGTCGGGCGCCCAGTCGTCGAGCCCCGTGATGGAGAGGATCCTGGCCGCGCCGATGGCCCCGAGGAAATCCAGGAGATCGGCGTCGTGAAAAAAAACCGCTTCCGGTTCCGCCGGCGCGGCGTCAAAGACGTGCCCCCCGATGATGGCCGCCGTGAGATCTGTCTTGCCGGCGGGGAAATCGGTCGTCCGGAGGTATTCCACGGCGACCTCGACGGAGCGCGCGCCGTGATCCACGCCCTCCCGCCTGTACGGCGGGAAAGCGCCGAGATCGTGGAGGTACGCCGCGGCAAAAAGGGCGTCCTCGTCGGTGTCAGCGCCCCCTTCGCGCGCGAGTGACGACGCCAGGGCCAGAACCCGCCGGCAATGGGCCGGCCCCCAGGCCGGATGGGGGAAGCGGCCGTTGAAAGCTAGCAGTTCATCCCGCCACATGGCGCGCGCTCCTTATAACGGGCAAGTGGCGATCCTGTGTGGCCTTTGGATCAACCATCTCCCGGAACTATGAGTTTGTGCGACTAACCTGATTTATTGCATCCCGAGCGCAAACTCTGGTATCAAGTGCCACGCGGTACCACTGTGTCTAGTGGTCCGTGGCATTACGCGCACAGGCTCCTAAGCTATTCGCGAAAGACCCTCGGCACCCGGTCGCCGATCATGCAGGTGACCTCGTAATTGATCGTCCCAAGCCGCTCCGCAACCTCGTCCGCCGTGATCTCCGCCCCGTCCTGGCGGCCGATGAGCACGGCCTCGTCGCCGATCTCCGCCGGATCGTCGCCCAGATCGACCAGGCATTGATCCATGCAGATACGGCCCACGACGGGGTAGCGCCGCCCGCGGATGAGGGCGGAAGCCTTGCCCGAAAGAAGCCTGGAGAAACCGTCCGCGTAACCGAGCGGAAGCGTGGCGATGGTCGCCGGCGCCCGGGTGCGGTAGATATGGCCGTAACTGAGACCGGTTCCGGCCGGTATGCGCTTGAGAAAGGATATCCTGGCGTGCAGGGAGAAAGCCGGCCGCAGATCCACGCGCGACAGGTCCACCTCGGCCGAGGGGCGCAGGCCGTAGAGCATGATCCCGGCCCTGACCATGTCGAAATGGGCCTGGGGCAGGTCGATGATTGCCGCGGAGTTGGCGAGGTGGCAGAGGCCGGGTTCGATGCCCGAGGCGATGAGGGCCGCGCAGACGCGCTGAAAGGCCCTGACCTGCTCTAGGGCGCTGGTCTTGTCCTCCTCGTCAGCCCGGGCGAGGTGGGAATAGACACCCGTCAGACTGACGCCGGGCAGGTGGCTCAGCCAGGAGGCGAAAGACAAGGCCTCCACCGGCTCGATCCCGATCCTGCCCATGCCCGTGTCCACCTTGAGGTGGACCCCGCAATGCCGGCCCGTGGACGCGGCCAGCGCGGAAAGGGCGGAGACCGGCTCGCGCTGGCAGACAGTGGGCGTCAGGCCGTACGCCAGGAAAACCTCGGCCTGATCCGCCTGGAGGGGGCTCATGACGAGGATGGGAGCGGCGAGCCCCGCGTCGCGCAGGGCGATGCCTTCCTCCGGCAGGGCCACGCCCAGCCACTCGGCTCCCGCGGCCAGAGCGGCTCGCGCCACTGGGATCGCACCGTGGCCGTATGCCTCGGCCTTGACCGCGGCCAGGATCTTGGGGCGCGGCCCGACGAGCCGCCTGATCTCGCGCACGTTGTGGCCGATGGCGGCGAGGTCGACCTCGACCCAGACCGGCCTGATCAGATGGGGGTAGCGACGCACCCGGCTCTCACCTTCTCCGCCGCGGCGGGCAGGCGGTCCGCCGCCTCGCGCGCGAGGATGCCGGGGCCGCCCAGATCCGCCACTGCCAATTGGCCCGCCAGGCCGTGGAGGTAGGCCCCGGCCATCGCGGCCTGGCCCGGCGCCAATCCCTGCCCGATCAGGCCGGCCACGGCCCCGGCCAGCACGTCGCCCATACCGCCCGTGGCCATGGCCGGATCCCCGGTGGGATTGAGCCAGGTCTCGCCGGACGGCGCCGCCGTCACCGTGGGCACGCCCTTTAGCACCACCACGGCCCCCCACGCGGCGGCAAAGCGCTCCGCCCAGCCCACGCGGTCGGCCTGTATCTCCGCGACCGATACGCCGCAGAGCCTGGCCATCTCGCCGGGATGCGGCGTCAGCACCCACCCGGCATGGCCGCCGCCCGGCCCGCCGCCCGCGGCGAGCAGGTTCAGGGCATCCGCGTCCAATACCAGCGGCCCCCGCCAGGCCTCGAGCAAGCCGTCGAGAAGAGCGCGGGCGTGTTTGCCCTGGCCCAACCCCGGGCCCACGGCCACCACATCGGCCCTGGCCAGCAAGGCCGGGATTGCCCGCGCGGCTCCCTCGCCAAAGCAGCCGTCCGGGCCGGCGGGCAGCACGGCGAGCATGACCTCGGCCGGTTTCTCGGCAAAGGGTATGGCCGGCACGGCGGCCGTGACCAATCCGGCGCCGCTGCGCAACGCCCCCAGGGCCGCCAGGACGGGCGCGCCGGTCAGGCCCGCCGATCCCCCCACGATCAGCACCCTCCCGTTGTCGCCCTTGTGGGCGTCACGCGGCCGCCGCGGCAAAACAGCCCGGACATCGCCGGCCTCGGCCAGGAAACGCCGGCTGCCGCCCGCCGGGGGAAGGGGAAGCGATATGGGTGCCGTCAAGAGCTCGCCGCAATGCGCCGCGCCGGGATAGAGCAGGCAGCCGAGCTTTGGGCAGGCGAAAGTCACCGTCAGACTGGCCCTGACCGCCTCGCCTCGGACGGCGCCGGTATCCGCCTCCACACCGGAAGGGATGTCCACCGCCAGGACGGGCCGCCCCGCCTCGTTCACGGCGCGCAGCACGCCCGCGGGACCGGGCCGCGGCTCGCCGCGGAATCCCGTGCCGAAATAGGCGTCGATGACCGCGTCGGCCCAGGCCAGGGCCTGTCCGAAACCGCCCAAATCCGCGGGGATGCACCGTACCGGCAGGCCCAGTTTTTGGGCCACGCCGAGGTTCACCAGGGCATCGCCCCGGTAGGCGCCGGGATCGGCCCCAAGCCAGATCATGACCTCGTGCCCGGCCAAGGCCAGATGCCGCGCGGCCGCCAGACCGTCGCCGCCGTTGTTGCCCGGGCCGCAGACGACGGCCAGCCGGGACGAGACGCCAAAGCGGGCGTGAGCCGCGGCGGCCGTCTCGCGCCCGGCATTCTCCATCAGGACAAGCCCCGCGAGGCCCAGCTCTTTTTGGGCCCAAGCATCCGCGGCCGCCATCTCGCTCCCGGTCAGGACGCGGATCACGGGCCGTCCCCCTCGAGCAGGGCCTGGGCGATGGCGAAATCCCGGGAATGGCTGATCGAGAGATGGATGCGCGACACCCCCCGCGCGCTCAGAGCGGCGGCAAAACCCCCATGGCAGCTCACCGCGGGCGCCCCCTGCCCGTCGGCCAGGATCTCGATCTCGCGCCAGGTGAAACCCCGCAAGCCGGTGCCGACGGCCTTGAGCAGCGCCTCCTTGGCCGCAAAGCGCCCGGCCAGGCGCCAGGCCCGGCCATTGCAGAGGAGCCGTTCCCTCGGGGTAAAGACGCGCTCGAGAAAGCGCCGGCCGGCCCGATCCATCGCCGCCTGGATGCGCCCGATCTCCACGAGGTCGATGCCGATGCCGATGACCAGTAGCATACCCTCCTTGGAAGCGATGTGAAACCGTTTTGGACCGATAAACACTTAACCAGGGAACGTTATCACATGATTTACATGATTAACAGGATTCAGGATCAGAGGTCATTGCCAAAAAATAATCTAAAGGTCGTGACTAAGATAATCGAATAAACAAGGAATCCGTGTAAATCCTAAAAATTATGTTAATCCTGTTAAATGGTTTCTAATCACGTAAAGCGATTATGCAGATTAGGCAACATGCCGATTTCATGCGATTCTATAACTCTTTGTCATCTGGGTGTTAATCGCCATAATCTGCGTTCCGTTACCTTTTTCACACCGCTTTTAGACTACCCGACGATAGAAGGCTGATATGGGGTTGTCCAGGCCGTAGCTGCGGTAATTGAGCATGGGCTCGGTACCGCCCACCATCAAGTAGCCTCCCGGCCGCAGAGCCTGGTGGATCTTGCGGTAGAGGGCGTCCTTGGCGGATTCGGTCAGGTAGATCACCACATTGCGGCAGAGGATGAGGTCGAATCCCCTCTCCCAGCTGTCGTGGAGCAGGTTGTGGCGCTTGAACTCGACCATGCGCCTGATCTCGGGCTGCAGGGCGAAACCCCCGCCGTGCTCCGTGAAATACTTGCCAAGCAGCGCCGGCGGGACGAACCTGACCTCGTTCGGGTTGAACACGGCTGCCTGTGCCCTGCGCAGGCTCTCGCGGTCGATGTCCGAGCCGATGATCTGGGCGCCCGGCTCGTACCCGGACTCGCGCATGATGATGGCAAGCGTATAAGGCTCGGCGCCGTTGGCGCAGCCAGCGCTCCAGATGCGCAACCTGCGGCCGGTCTTGCACAGCTCCGGCAGGATCACCCGCTCCAGCTCCACAAAACGGTCCGGGTTGCGGAAAAACTCGGAAACATTGATGGTGAGCCGCTTTTGGAACTCGCTCATCCGGGCCGGGTCCGTTTGCAGGGTGGAGAGATACTCATCGTACCCGGATAAGCCCCAGGAATGCATGAGCGAATGGAGGCGGCGATCCATTTGCTGGCTTTTGTAGGCGCCGAGATCGACGCCGGCAAGTTCGGCGGCCTGCCGCTTGAATTCCTCGTAGGAAAGCCCCATGCGGGGAGAGTTTCGCCGCGCGCAGGGTGATTCCTCCCAAGCGCCGGTGTAAAGTGCTTCTCCACACCGCCTTTATCGACTCCTACCAGCTCACGGCCCTCGGCCCTCCTACCGGCTGAAGCCGGTAGGTTGATGCTTGCTGCCAAAGCAGCTTAAAAATCATCTAGCGAAAAATTGTCTCCTTTTTGGTTTTCCTCGATGTCCTGATTTTTTATGTACTCAAGTATTACTTCGTCGGTCACGTTGCCGCTACTTGCGGCGAAATAACCTCGTGCCCATAGATGCTGTCCCCAAAACTGTTTGTTTAGTTCCTTGAACTCCATTAGCAGCTTCCTTGAGCTGTAACCCTTTAGGTACTGGACCAACTTGCTCACGGACAAGTGCGGCGGGGAAGACACAAGCAAATGCACATGATCCTTTGAGATGTGTCCAGCCAAAATCTCTACGTCGTTAGTCTTGCATACCTGCCGGAGCAGTTCGCGTGCCCTTATGGATATCTTACCGCCTAGCGCAGGTTTTCTATATTTCGTGATCCACACCAAGTGGTATTTCAGATCATATGTGGCATGCGAAGTCTTCCTATAATTCTCTAAGTGGCTCACCTCTAGCTAAGTATTCCTTAGTCTAGAAGTGACCATACTGCACGGGGTTGACCTAAAGGCTTCGGCTGGAAGCCGAGGGATTTAACCTCATTATACAGACATTAAAGCGCTAGACTCGGTCGAAAAACTTGCTTCGTTCGTAAAGACATGGAAATCCCGTTTTTTTTTCGCGGAGAAACAACGCGCTCGTATTTTTCGAGCGGGCTTTTTTATGGCGGGCGAGGCAGGAAAGAGGAGGAAGGAAAGGAAAACGATCCTGCATCACGTCAGTCTGTGGGGGTATCCGCAGTGTCGAGAAGCAAGATCCATGGTAAGCTCACCGGGCTGATATTCGGCCTTTCGTTGATCCTGGCGATCTCCGGGGCCGTCCCGGCGCAGGAATGGTCCTGCGACGGGGAACTGGCCTATGCCGTCACCGCCGAGCTGACCCGGCCGGACTACGGAGGGCGCATGACCGGCACGCCCGGTTATGAGAAAGCCGCCGAATATGTGGCGGGTCAGCTCAAGGCCCTGGGAGTGCAGCCGGCCGCCGGCCAAAAATACCTGCAAACCGTGGGCAAGATCCCCCCTCTTCCAACCATGATCCTGGCCAGCCTCCAGCGGCTCGGTCCGGACGGAGCCATGACGCGACGCTACCGCTTCGGCCAGGATTTCCTGGCCATGCCGCAGGCGGCTCCGGCGGTCAAGGCCGGCCCGGCCGTGTTTATCGGTTATGGCATTACCGCAAAGGATAAAAATTATGATGATTACGCCGGCCTCGACGTTAAGGGTAAAGTGGCTGTCGCCTTCCAGGGCGCCCCATCCTTTCTGCCGGCCGCCGGCGATCCCCTGCAGAAACTGGATAATGCCCGGGCGCACGGGGCCGCCGTGCTGATCCTGGTGGATCATCCGCGGGAGGCGCGCCCGAAGGTGGAATGGAACCCAAAGGTAATGACGGGCAAAACCACGCTCGTCCTGGCCGAAAAGGCCCTGGGCGAGGACTGGCTGGCCGCCGCGGGGCTGACCCCGGCCGGGTGCATCGAGATGGTCGAAGCGGAGAAAAAACCGGTCGGCCGAGCCCTCGGTTTTGACCTTCGCCTGTCCACGGTGGGCCTGATGGGCTTCAAACAGCACCCGGCCGGCAATGTCCTGGGCCTCATCCCAGGCGCTTCCGGCGTCACGGGACCCCATCTCCTGCTCTGCGCCCATCTTGATCACATGGGCACCGATCCGGACGGCGTTGTTTACCCCGGGGCCAGCGACAACGCGAGCGGGGTAGGGGTCGTTCTGGAGGCGGCCGCTTTTCTGAGCCGCCCGGAAAACCGCCTGCCCGTACCGGTGGTGGTGGCGTTCTTTGCCGGTGAAGAACTGGGCTTCCTCGGCGCCAACGAGTATCTGCAAAAACCCGCCCTGCCCCTGACCGGTCTGGCCGCCGTCCTGAATGTGGACGTGATGGGCGGCCCGCCCAACCTCAGCTGCGAAGTGGATCCGAAATACACCGGGCTCCGCGGGGACCTGGCCGGAGCCGCCGAAGCCCTGGGCGGGCTGGTCAGGATCGGCGGGCTGGAAAAAGACCACGCCAGCGATCACCTGCCCTTTCACCAAAAGGGCATCCCCGCCGCGATGCTGTCCAACCTGAGCCGGATCGAGCTTATGCATATACCTGAGGATGACTTGAGCTGCATCGAGCGGCAGACCCTCTCCGCCGCGGCTTCGTACCTGGTCGAGGCCGCGCGTCGCGCGGCGGAAGCGGTACAACAGGAGGGGAAGAAGGCGGCGTAGGTGGAAGGTTAATATTAGTCGGATAGAAAGTCTGGCTCTGTTTGTAACAAATACAAGAAAACTATACCATTATTTGGCGTTTTCTCAAAGAAGATTTGTTCATTTGCTTTGGCGACAAGAGGCATCAGTGATGATTTTCATAGGGTGCTTGGAGGTGGAGAACGATGTAAGTACTCGGTTATGAAGGCGGTTCCATCTTGACGGCAATCTAAATTGATTGTTGGAAGGGAAAAAAATGAAAAACTGTAAAAGTAAAAGTATTAAAATGATATCCTGCATTACAGTACTTTGCATTGTTTGTATGCTAGTTACCATTAACGATACACAAACTAAAAACAAAAACTATCTAGTAAATTTATCAGACGATAGTCAAAGGATTTTTAAGCAACCTAATGGACCATATGCGGTGATATTCTTTAACCAATATGCACACGGAAATTATATTGGATTAGTTTATTACAATACGATGGATTCAGTATTGCTTGTTGATGCACCATGGGGCTATTCGAAACGGTTTTGGCAAGACGAAGAATGGTGTTCTGACGTAAACAATTTTGCTTGGAGTTTCAGTGGAAAATATTTATATATCGCCACATCTATTATCTATGGTAGTGGGAAATTATTCGAACTAGATCTATTCAATAAAAAATCAAGAGCTATTTGGCCATCTGATCAACAAATTAAGAAACTCAAGGGAGAATACATCGGAACTTATATAACTAGTATTGATTCGACAAATCAACAAATGAAAGTTATGGCCAAATCTGATAAAGAAACAATTAATTCGGAAATAAAGATGAAATGAAGAATTTGAAAGTAAATTAGACCTCGCCTCATGGGAGCCTCCTGGGGCGGACGGACTCCAGCCGACGGCCCGGATGCGGCGGGGGCAAAGCGTTCAACCCCGATCCCGACTCGGATACCGATCCCGATGCCGATTTGGTTTTTACCCCGGAATAAGCCTCCTCACGCACTCCCCTCCCCATCCCCTGGCGGATCGATGTGCACCACCGTGTCGGCGTTCATCTTTTCCGCGATGCGCCGCTCGACCTCGTCGGCGATCTCGTGGGCGGCGGTGATGTCCATGGGGGACACGACCTCAACATGGAGCGAGATGGCGCGCCGCGTGCCGTAGTCGTGGACGTGGACGCCGTGAACGCCGGCCACCCCGGCCACGGCCGCGGCCTCGTCCCGGATCTCGTCCATCGTCAGCTTGGTGGGCGCCCGGCCCATGAGGTAGTCGGCCGCCGAACGCCCCAGCTCCACGCCGGTGTAGATGATGAGCCCCGAGACGCCC
>JBLNBS010000166.1:0-33788 GCA_050260175.1 Patescibacteria group bacterium
TCTCGTAGATTCAAGGATTGGATAAATATGGAAGTCCAAAAGGATCTTGATAAAGAACCGTTTTCCAGCCTTCCATTGAGGATGCGGATTGGAATCATTATGCTCTTGATTTCTTTTCTCGCCGGGTACGGCATTCCTATTATTATATTTATCACTTCAAAGAGAAACAACCAATTATCGTCAGGTGTGTTCAAAGGTACGTTCGTTTATACTTTTTTCTGGATAACAGGTTTTATTGGACTCACTTTAGCCGGAAAGGATTGTATTAAATATCCTATCTATTTTGCGGCAAAGTTGATCAAAACAATTTTCCCCAAGGCATTCCAAGTGCAAACTCCAGGGGATGATTAAAGGAATTTTGACTTGATGGTTTATGAACATGAAACGATTCTTCATTAGCGTCTATTTTTGGCTGATGGTTCTTTTCATTACGGTATTGGGTTTAGCCGTTCTCCCCTTTTTCTTGCTGGTATATGCCGGTTTTTTACACAAGTCCATTCATGCCGCGATCCGGTGGGGGATCAGCCTCTATGGATGGACGCTCGTGACGGTTGTGCCGTTCCTTAACCCGGTCAAGGTCGAATCCCGCGCGGGAAAGCCTCCGCGGCCGGTCATTTTCGTTCCCAACCATGCTTCGGCGATCGATCCGTATCTGTTCGGCGCACTCTTGACGGATGCTTGTTTTGTTACGTCGTGGCCGTTCAAGATCCCCGTTTACAACATGTTCATGCGGCTTGCCGGGTATGTGAACGCGGATGAGGGCTGGGAAAAGGTCTTCGTGAAATGTACCGAGATGCTTACATCGGGTGTATCGATCATCATCTGGCCGGAAGGCCACCGATCCAGGGATGGCCGCTTGGGGAAGTTCAAGAACGGGGCTTTCGTCCTGGCCGCCAGAACGGGATTTCCCCTGCTACCGGTCTGTATTCTCGGTTCGGGCAGGTTCCTGCCCCCTGGGAAACGTCTGATGACTCCGACCCGTGTGCGGATGATTCTACTGGAGCCGATCTATCCCAATCCGCGGAATGACCAGCAACAAGAGGTTATCCGGCTGCGAAACGCGGTGCGGGGGGTTATCGAGGAGACGCTTGGAAAAGAAAGCGATTGCGCAGGCGGGTTAGGTCTGGAAAGAGGATAATAATGCTGATTCGGACATTCAATCTCTCGAAAACGTATAAAATGGGTCATGTTGAGATTAAAGCTCTAAAAAGAGTAAATTTAGAGATCGAAAAAGGCGATTTCATCTCTCTGATGGGACCTTCAGGTGCTGGCAAGTCCACATTGTTGCAGATCATTGGCTGCCTTGATGATCCAACTGAAGGCAGCGTAGAGATTTATGGTCAAAAAATAGCAAATATGAAAGATAAAGAGTTATCAATTTTTCGTAACCGACATATCGGCTTTATCTTTCAGAGTTTCAACCTGATTTCGGTGCTTAATGTCTACGAGAATGTGGAATATCCCCTGATGATCCGGCGCGAGAAGGTTGACAAAGAGAAAGTCCTGCGGATGATTGAGACAGTAGGGCTCCAGGATTATCTTAGGCACCGCCCGGATGAGCTTTCCGGCGGACAGCGCCAGAGGGTGGCGATCGCCAGGGCGCTGGTGACCGACCCGGATATTATCCTGGCCGACGAGCCGACGGCGAATCTCGATTCCAAAACGGGGGATAAGATCATCTCTCTGTTGCTGGAATTGAATGCCCGTCATCACGTCACGTTTCTTTGTTCAACGCACAACGAAGCGATCGCCAGATCCGCGAAACGGATCATGAATATCCTGGACGGCGAATTGATCCGGTAGGGATGAAAGATTATGCTGTTTTACCTCAGGATCGCTCTGCGTAACCTGAGAAAAAACTCACGCCGTTCCATCAAGACGATCCTGACCATCGTCATAGGTCTCGGTGCATGCCTGCTCGCGCAGGGATTCATCGCCCATACGCTCTGGGGTTTGCGCGAGTCTCTGATCAACGGCGGTACGGGTCATCTCCAGATCTATCGCCAAGGCCACCTCGAGCATGGCATCGAGCAGCCGTATCGCTACAGGATTACCGCTCATCGCAGGGTTATCGCGGCTTTGAAAGGTGTGCCCGGAATAGAAAGAGTGGCTCCGCGCCTTGCTTTTCAGGGCATTGCCACGGCGGGCGAAAAGAGCGCGGTGTTTTCGGGCATGGCCGGGCTTGCCCGGGAGGAACGTTTGCTGAACAGTTTTTCAACCCTCGCCCGCGGCCGGTTTCTGGACGAACGCAATCCTCTGGGGGTCGTGATCGGCAGCGGGCTCGCGCGCAGGCTGGGGGTGGACGTGGGGGATCCGATCACGATCATGTCCACGCTGGAAAGCGGCGTCCTCAACGCCCTCGATTTGGAGGTCGCGGGAGTGATCCAGGCGCAGATAAAGGCCTACGATGACGCGGCGCTCATCGCCGATCTGACGACCGTGCAACGGTTCCTGGACCAACCCGGTGCGGTCGATCGGATCATCGTGTTGTTACAAAACACCGGGGACCTGGAGCGTGTTGCGCCCGCCGTCGAGCGAATCGGGCATCGCCTGGGTCTGGAATGGCGCGACTGGCGGGCCTTGACGGGGAAGCAGTATACGCAGCCGAAGATATTCTATAAACTGGTCTATGTGCTGATCATGACCGTCATCATCTTGGTCGTGGTCTTGTCGATCGCCAATACGCTGAACCTGACCATCCAGGAACGGATCCGGGAGATCGGCACGATCCGATCACTGGGGACGACCCGGTGGCAGGTGGCGGGGATATTCATCGCCGAGAGCTTGGTCATGGGTATAGTCGGCGGTCTGGTTGGCATCATGGCGGGTTACGGATTGGCGGCGCTCTGCAATGGGCTGGGAGGCATCCCGATACCTCCGCCGCCCGGGCAGGCCAGGGGGTATACCGCCTTTTTTCGGCCAGGTCTTTGGCAAGCGTTGGGATTATGGGTGGTTTTTTTAGCAACCGCGATGGTGGCTGGAGCATTTCCCGCCTATCGCGCGGCTCGATTGAGGATCGTCGAGGCGCTTTGCCGGGCCTGACAAGGAGAAAACATGGTCTGCCTTAAGATTGGATCGCGCAATATTATCAAGAACATCAGGCGTTCCCTGATTGCCATGTTCGCGATCATGATCGGGATGACATCTTCGTTGTTGGTCCACGCTTTTTTCAACTGGAATATGATCGCGTTGAGAGAGTCGACGATCCGTAACGGCCTCGGCCATTACCAGTTGTCCCGGGCTGGATTCTCCGGGGCCGGGGACGATCTGTCCTATCGTTACCTGATCGAGGACGCTGAACCGATCCTAGGGGAACTGCGGCAGATTCCCGAAGTGGAGCTGGCAACGGCGCGGATGGGGTTTAGCGGATTGCTCGCCGCCGGACGTAGGTCGACGGTGGTTTTTGGCGAGGCCGGGGATCCCGACCGTGAGATGCGGCTGTGCTCCTACGCGGGGCTGATCTCGGGAAAACCGCTGCGATCCGATCGAGCCGACGGCATCATAATCGGTGACGGAGTGGCGAAGAAACTCTCGGCACGAGTCGGCGATACACTGACACTCGTCGGCTACATGAGCGGGGGCGGGATCAACGCCGTCGATCTGGAGCTCGCGGGGATCACCCACAGCGGGGTGGCGGAGCTGGATCTCACGAGAGCGGCGGCACCGCTGGAGGTGGTCCAGAGCCTTTTGTCGATTGGCGACAGTGTCCAGAAAATAGTGGTTCTGCTGAAAAGGACCGCGGACACGCCAAAGGTTTTGCCGAGGATCGAGGCGATCGCGAAAAGATATGGGCTGGAATATAAACATTGGGAAGATTTGGCAGAATTCTACCGCAGCGTCAAGCGCATGTACGAGGTCGTATTTACCGTCATTATCCTGATCGTCATGCTCATCGTGATGTTTACGATCTCGAATACGGTCAATATGAGTCTCATGGAACGCTTCCGGGAGATCGGGACGATCCGGGCGCTTGGCACCGATTGCAATCAGGTCGCCGCGATCTTTATCGTTGAGAGCCTGTTGATGGGTATTGCCGGGGGAGGCCTTGGCCTTGCCGCCAGTGCGGCAATCGCCGGCCTCACGGAGCTGGCCGGCGGGATCCCCGTGGCGATCGGAGGCGCCGAGCCAGGCCATGTCCATATCTTCTTCCGCCTGGATCCCGGTGTCGCCTTTCTGTGTCTCCTGCTTTTCTCCCTGGTCGCCATGGCATCCTCGGTCGTTCCCTCCCGGAGGGCGGCCAGGATCTCGATTACGGAGGCATTACGATGGGTCTAAGAGCCGGGAGCGGGATGAGAACAATGATTCCGGATTGCGAGGATGGTCTGACCGCCTGCGGCCTTCGCCGCCTTGCCGGCGGGCGCCGGAGGCGCGGCATGAAGCCCACGAGACATTCGCCTCTGAACGCCCGGCTCAGGCTGCTTGGCCTCTGTGCATTCCTTTTCGTAACCACGGTTTCACCCGCGGATTCATCGTTGACGGCCGAAGAGATCATCCGTAACGTGGATGAACACCGTCTGGTCGGCAGCGATTGTGAGATGGGCATCCGTGTGCAGTGTTTCCGCAAGAACCTGCTGGAGAACGAAATCATCATAAAAGCGACCATCACCGCCGGCGCAATGACTTCGCTCCTGTTTCTCGAACCCCCCAATATGAAGGGGCGGACGTTGGTGATCGAAGATCGCGAGATGTGGCTCGTGATACCCGGTGTTAAAAACCCCATCCGGATCACACCATCCCAAAAGCTGGTGGGGGGCATCTCCTTCGGTGACATTGTCGGCGTGAGCTTTGCCGATGGTTATGCCGCCAGGCTGAAGGGAGAGGAACCGGCTGAAGGGATGCGGCCCGATGGAAGCACTATCGAGGTGGGGAACTGTTACGTCCTCACATTGGTGTCCAGGGGCGGAGGCACGAATTATCACGAGATCATCGTTTGGGTGGAAAAAAGGGAACTCATGCCGGTCAAGGCGGAACTATTCGCATTGAGTGGCAAGAAGATGATGGCCGTATACTTTACAGCGCCCAAAATGTACAATGGGAAAAAACTGATCACCAAAACTTATATGTTCGACCAAATCAATCCGACGAAGTATTTTTCCATGGAATACTTTGACATTAAACCACTCCATTAGTCGCTATCCGTCAGAGTAATGTTTCCGACGATCCACTGATATTTGACTTTCAAGATAATCAAAGAGAGAGCGATTGAAAATGGATAAGAAAATTGCATTGATTACCGGCGCCAGCCGTGGGATCGGCGCCTGTATCGCCCGGAGGCTGGCGGAAGACGGTTATACGATCTGGGCCAATTATCGAAGCAATCACGAAGCTGCCGGTGAACTTAAAAAACGAGTCGAGGAAACGGGCATGGAGTGTGTTCTGCTTCCGTTTGATGTTGCTTCAAGCGAGCAAACGGACAACGCGCTTCAGCCTCTCCTGGAACGGGAGGTGCCCGAGGTTTTAGTCAATAACGCCGGGATCACACGCGATTCGCTGCTTATCTGGATGACGGAGAAGGACTGGCAGGATGTGATCGATACGACTCTCAAAGGATATTTCAACGTGACAAAGAAGGTTCTCTTCCATATGATGCAGAAACGGAGAGGAGTCATTGTCAATATCGCTTCCACGTCGGGGCAGGGCGGACTGCCGGGCCAGAACAATTACTCCGCCGCCAAAGCCGGAATCATCGGCGCCAGCAAGTCGCTGGCCCTGGAAGTCGCCGGGCGCGGTATCCGTGTCAATGTCGTCGCACCGGGATTCATTGACACGGATATGACCGCGAGCCTGCCGCGGGAAGAGATCATCGCCCGCATACCCATGAAAAGAATCGGGCGGCCGGAAGAAGTGGCCTCCGTCGTATCGTTCCTCTGTTCCCCGGGGGCGTCATATATCACGGGCCAGGTCATTGCCGTGAATGGTGGCATCTATGTATAGAGTTGCGATCGTCGGCCTGGGTATCGTCTCGACGCTCGGCTCGGATCGGAGTACGGTCATGCGCTCGCTCCGCGACGGCGTCTCGGGGATCGTCATCGATCCCGAACGGATCGAGCTTGGCTTTCGCAGCCCGTTGACGGGCAAGATTCGAGGTTTTACGCCGCCCGGATTGAAAAACAAGCAGCTCAGGACCATGACGGAAGAGGCGGTCCAGGCTTACGCGGCCGCGGTGGATGCATATACGCAGGCCGGATGGGGTCCGGAAGAGTTGGCGAACCCGGAGACGGGATTGATTCTGGGAAACGACAGCACATCCATTCCGGTCTGGGAAGCGATCACCATCGCGAAGGACGAAAGACGGACCCTGTCCATCGGCGCGACCCGGATCTTCATGTCATTGAACTCTCACGTGACGATCAATCTGAACACGCTGTTGCAGACCCAGGGCGCGAGCTGGACGATCAGCGGCGCGTGCGCCAGCGGGGGACATGCCATCGGACAGGCCGCTGAATTGATCGCCTGCGGCCGGCAGGAGAGGATCCTCTGCGGCGGTGTCCAGGAGATAAACTGGCAGGCTGTCTGCAGCTTTGACGCCACGGAGGCGTTCTCCGTCAGGCAGGACGATCCGGCGAGAGCTTCACGCCCTTTCGACAAGAACCGGGATGGGCTGGTCCCAAGCGGTGGGGCCGCGATCGTCGCTCTGGAACGGATGGATCTGGCCAAAAAGCGGGGAGCCGAGATCCTGGGTGAAGTCCTGGGGTATTCATTCTCTTCGGATGGGTACAGGTTGTCGGTGCCATCGGGAGAGGGCCTGGAACGTTGCATGCGCGATGTCTTGCGCCGCGCCGGAGTCGCGCGGCACGAAATCGATTATATCAGCGCTCACGCAACCTCGACGCCGATCGGCGATCTCAAGGAAGCGGAGGCGATTTATCATGTTTTTGGGCGGGAAACGCCCTGGATCTCCTCGATCAAGTCGATGACCGGGCATGAGATGTGGATGGCTGGGGCGGCAACCGTGGTCTACGGCCTCCTGATGGCCCAGGGAGGTTTCATCGCGCCCAACATCAACTTCGGCGAACAGGAAGAAGGGGCGCCGCCTTTGAAGATCGCCGCGGAGACGATCGACGAAAAACCCACGACCATGTTACTCAACTCTGCCGGTTTTGGGGGAACCAACTGTTGCCTGATCGTCAGAGCCTATTAGCCTCGTACGACGCCATCGTCATCGGTTCGGGCATCAGCGGATTGACGACCGCCCTGATCCTCGCCAAAGAAGGCCGGAAAGTCGCCTTGTTTGAGCGGGACCGCGATCTTGCGCCGTTGATCCGGCCTTTTGAGCGGAGAGGTTGCGGGTGCAGTCCAGGATTGCATATATTGGGCTGGTTGGGCGAGGGTGAAGTCGTGGCTTCGCTCTGTGGCTATCTGAACGTCCTCGACGGCGTGGTGGGGCGACCCGAGGCCAACGGATTCGGAGAGATCGTCGTGGGGGAAAAGTCGTATCATATCCCCCGCGGCTTCGCGCATGCTAAGGAATGCCTGCTGTCATATTTCCCGGATTGCCCCAAAGCGGTCGTCAATTACCTGCGCGCGGTAAAGGAGATCAACGACCGAACGTTCCACCCCGTTCGCGCCGCTGATCGGGCCACGCGCAACAGCGATTTCGACAGCGCGGACCACTGTTCCCTGGCGGAATTCCTCAGGAGAAACGACGCGTCGCATGGACTGATCGAGCTGTTGGGCACCTTCAACCACTTTCTCATGGGCAGCCAGGCGGATGAAGTCCCCTTCAGCACGCACGCCTTTGTTCTGGGAGGATACTATCATTCTCCAGGGACAATCGACACTGCGGGAATCCGGCGGTTGCTCGCGAACTTCCGGCGCGAGCTCGTCCGGCATGGAGCCGACCTTTTCCTTGCGACTGAGGTCAGTGAGATCCTAGCCGGGAACGATCGTACAGTCCTGGGCGTCAAGACGAGTGACGGCCGTTGCTGCTTTTCTCCGACCGTGATCGCGTCGTTCCATCCGCAGCTCCTGCTCGATTGCGTGGCTCCCGGCGTGTTGCGTCCGATCTACAAGCGGCGCTTGGCGGAGGCTGAGAACACGTTCGGTTTCTATGTCGGGTTTTATGAGATCACAGGCGATCGGGAGATCGAGGCGGGGAATTTCATCTATCGCGACAGGCATCGAGGCGTGTCCATGGGCGCGATCTCTAGCCGCACGGGCGGCAGCCGGGTGCTCTCCGTTTTCCTGGCGGAGGATTGCACCAAAGGCTCCATAACCTCGAATAGAGTCTCTTTGGCCGAGGCCAGACGGTCATTGATGGAAGAAATGGTCTACGAAAAGATCCCCAGGCTGAAAGGCCGGATCGAGCGGCTCGATTATCTGAAGCCATGGTCGTTTGAACGATATACCAAGACGATCAATGGGTCCGCGTACGGGGTGAAACATACCGTTCACGCGATGGGCATCCAGTACCGGGTGCCACTTCGCGGGCTCTACCTTGTCGGCCAGGCGATCTATCCCGGGTTCATGGGCTCGATGATCTCCGGTTTCGGTCTGGCCGCTTCCCTGCTGGAAAAAGGTCAATTCTTGGCGAGGGTAATAAACCAATGAAGCCACGCAGAGTGTTCGTGACCGGCATGGGCGCGGTATCGCCTTTCGGTCCTGGTGTCAGAGCCCTGTCCGAAGGCGTCTTTGCCAACCGTTCCGGGATCGTCAATGTCGGCTCATTCTGGCAGGAGAGCGTCTCCGATATACTGTGCCAGGTAGGCGGCGTCATCTCCGACGATCTCAATGAAAAGCGAATCCCCCGGGATATGCGCAGAAACATGGGGCGGGTCTCGATCCTGGCCTGCTTGTCCGCGGAGGAAGCGGTCAATCAAGCCGGGCTTACCGAGGAGCATTTTCTCTCGGGTGATTATGGAGTCGCTTTTTCCTCGACGACCGGTAGCAGCCGCTCGATGGTCGATTTCACCGCCAGGTTCATCCAGGAAAAGAGCCTTTCCTCGATCAAATCCGGACAATTCTTTCAGATCATGTCGCACACGACCGCGGCCAATATCGCGACATTCTTTAATTGCAAGGGAAGGGTCATCTCGCCGAACAGCGCTTGTTCATCGGCGGCGCAATCCATCGGCTTGGCTTACGAAGCAATAAAATACGGGCTGCAAGAAGGCATGATCTGTGGCGGCGCGGAAGAGCTGCACGTCACGACCAGCGCCACGTTCGATCTACTCCAAGCCGCGTCGTATCATTACAATGACAAGCCCGACCAGACGCCGAGACCGTTCGACCGGGATCGGGACGGGACGGTGTGCGGCGAGGGGAGCGGCGCGCTGGTGCTAGAGAGTGAAGATGCGACCAGGCAAAGGGGGGTCCGGATTCTCGGGGAGATTGTCGGGTTTACCACCTTTTCCAGCGGAGAGCATATGTCGCGGGTCACGGAGAGAGAGTTGGTCGCAGGTATCGAGCGGCTCTTCCGTGACGCCGGCATCTCCCCTGCAGAGGTCGATTACATCAACGCCCACGGGACAGGGACAGTCCTGGGCGATCTCGAAGAATCAAGATCCCTGGAGGCTGTCTTCAACCCCACGGGAAACCGTCCTTATGTCAGCAGCCTCAAGGGGCATCTCGGGCATACCCTGGGAGCCAGCGCCGCGTTGGAAACCATACTCTGCCTTGAGATGATCGAGAAAGGCCGTCTCGTACCGACGAAGAACCTGGATAACCTGGATCCCCATTGCGGCGAGATTAATTACTTAATGGAATTCAAGGAGATCAGATCAAAGCTGATCATGAAAGACAGTTTTGCCTTTGGCGGGATCAACTCAATTCTATTGCTAAGGAGTTATGAGTGATGCATGCAGATGAGATTTTTACGAAAGTAAAACAAGTATTCGTGGAAGAGTTTGAGATCGATCCGAATCTCATTACCAATGAATCATTGATTTTTAAGGAACTAGGGTTAGATAGTTTAGATAGCGTAGATCTGATCGTTGCTCTGGAAAAGGCATTTAATTTTAAAATCGATCGGGCGAATGACAGCGCGGTTATCTCTGAGATTCGGAGTATTCAAGACATTATAAATTACGTTCAGTCGAAAAATGTTTAGGCGTATCCTATAGATGCCTCAATATTATCATTGAGATTGTCAGATATTCCCGAAAAGTTTTGGATTAAATCATCCAATCTAACGAATTTCAATGCACTAAACAATTTATTTCTCGCGCTGATCGCGAGGAATGAAGTCATAAGTTTTTCCTGGTGAAAATAGGTGGGAGGGTGACCGTCTTCGCGGTCGTGCCGAAGCATGATCGCGTCCCCCGAGATTCTTATTGTGAATGAAGATAACGAAGTATTCAAACCCTTGCCGATCATCTTGACGTAGCTTTCCTTTAATGTCCAGATGCGGTAGAAATATTCGATCATCGCATCATCTTTTTGGCGTACAAGTTCCAGGTACTCTTCGGGTGAGAAGAACCGTTCGGCAATCCCGGGATTGAACGGCTTAATATTCTCCACATCGATACCCACGGGATCATGGTCGAGCGCGCAGACAACCCAATCGCCGGCGTGTGAGATATTGAAGCACAGGCCGTCCGGGTGGACGAGCACGGGCTTTCCATCTGGATTCAGGCCGAACCGAATCCGGTCACGGTGGATGCCCGATCGTTCATGCACGGCGTATCGCGCCAGGAGCTCCCCGAGCAGGGCCCGTTGCGCATCGGTGAAAAAAAGAAATCTGCGGATCCGTCCCTGCCTTTCTTCCGATACATGGGACAACAACCGCTCAAATTCATGGGGCGCGAGTTGTCTCGCAATATGCAGGGCATACGATTCCACCATGCACGATCCTCCTGCTCTTGCGTAATTGGTTTTTGCCCCCACCCCATCATGTGGGCCGCGTTCGATTCCCAGATCCTTTATGAGAAATCCCGTCGATCAACGCCCAGCGCTCATCGTCGTGCCAGTCAGGGTAGTCGCCGTACGTGTAAGCCTCCTGCGATCGCAGGTATGGTTTTTTACGGAGAACAAGGCCGACTACTGCCCGGCTGCCAGATAGGGGGCAGGATCCTCGCGGATCGCGCCCTTTCGCGCCTATTAAGGGACGACTGGCCGAGGACGCTCGAGGAACTGGAACGGGTCATGCCGGTGAACCGGACAAGGAACCTGGAAGAAAAGTGATCTGCATTATAAAGGTAAAGAATCCGACAAATATAGGCATAATCACCAGCAATGTCCGATTGTGTTCATGTCATCCTTTTTGATATTATGACGGTATCCCAG
The DNA here is from genome assembly GCA_050260175.1 of Patescibacteria group bacterium. GTDB lineage: Bacteria > Bacillota > UBA4882 > JAAYXC01 > JAAYXC01 > JBLNBS01. The sequence continues at coordinate 11,224 of JBLNBS010000166.1, forward strand.
GCAACGGCGATTGCCTTTTGCTAATAAAAGGATCGCACTTTCGCCGCTGCAAATTCAAGGAGGAGGGATACCGTGCGCAAGATCCTCGTTACCTTCCTGGCCGCCGTGGGGCTCCTGGCCGTCATGGCCGCGCCGGCCTTCGCCCAAACCATTTACTACCGCTGTTATTATCGGGCGATACCTTACGGGACCGGCTACCGGATCGTGCGGACCTGTTACCCCGTGACCCAGACGGGCACGCCGACCGTGCCGCAGCCCAAGCCGCCGACCCCACCCCAGCCGCCGACGCCTCCGACGCCGCCACCGTCGAATCCCGGTACGCAGGCTCTGACCGCGGATGAGAGCTATATCTACCAGCAGGTCAACGCGGAACGGGCCAAGGTGGGGTTGGCCGCGCTCCAGATCGACTACCGCCTGGTCCAGACGGCCAGGGCAAAGTCCCAGGATATGATCAGGCACAACTACTTCAGCCACCAGTCGCCCACCCTGGGGAGCCCGTTCGACCAGATGCGGGCGGCCGGCATCACGTATCGCATGGCCGGCGAGAACATCGCCGGGAACTCTTCCGCGGCCGGCGCCATGCAGGCCTGGATGAACTCCCCGGGCCACCGGGCCAATATCCTGAACGCGGGCTATACGCACATCGGCATCGGCGTGGCCGTGGGCGGACCGTACGGCAAGATGCTGACGCAGCAGTTCATCGGTTAGCCGATAAACGCCCGGATCGAATCGAGAGGCGGGGGAGCACCCGCCTCTTTTCTATTTATGCGTAAAAGAGGCCGGGGGAACTGATAATGACATAATTCGCCATGAGAGACGCCATCCGGCATTCCTCCCAGCCGTTAACGGGTTGTTTCCCCCAAATTCCTTTGTTAACATCACGGCACGCGCTGCAACGATATTCGTCCAGTGCATCATGATCATGAGAATCATGATCCACAAACGACGTTTTTGCAGACAAGCATGCTATCGTTGCACAAAAAAGAGGAGGGGAAACCATGCGCAAGTTTTGGGTGACCATCACCGCCGTCGTCGGGCTCTTGGCGGCCATGGCCGCGCCGGCCCTGGCCAAGACCTATTACAGTTTCAATTACAGGTGGGTCCGGGGCACAACCGGTTACCGGCTCGTGCGAACCCACAACGCCGTGCCCCAATCGAGCATGCCGACCGTGCCGCAGCCCAGGCCGCCGGCGCCGCCGGCCCAGCCGGCCAGGCCGGCCGATGATGCCGCAACGCAGAACCTGACCGCGGATGAGAGCTACATTCTCCAGGCGGTCAATGCGGAACGGGCCAAGGCGGGACTGGCGCCGCTCCAGATCGACTACCGCCTGGTCCAGACGGCCCGGACCAAGTCGAGGGATATGATCCAGAACGGCTACTTCGGCCACCAGTCGCCCACCCTGGGGAGCCCGTTCGACCAGATGCGGGCGGCCGGCATCACGTACCGCACGGCTGGCGAGAACATCGCCGGGAACTCTTCCGTGGCCGGCGCCATGCAGGCCTGGATGAACTCCCCGGGCCACAGGGCCAACATCTTGAACGCGGGCTTTACGCGCATCGGCATCGGCGTCATCGACGGCGGACCCTACGGCAAGATGCTGACGCAGCATTTCATGGGCTGACGTACGGTCACCAACACCGAAGAGGCGGGACTTCCCGCCTCTTCGGTCACCCCCTGTAAGCGATGGCTCATTGTGCGGCGAGAGCGCCGGCATGCGCGCTCAGGCTGCCCGTGGCTTTCATGAGCGCTATGCCTGCGAGATAAAGGTCGATCTTGGCCCGCTCGTACTCCAGCTCGGCATTCTGCCGCAGGACTTGCGCGTCCAGCACGTCCTTGACGGTGGCCAGGCCGACCCGGAGTCTGGCGGCGACGGCCTCGTAATGGGTCGAGCTGTAATCCAGCTGCAGCCGGCTGCCCTGCAACCTGTCCTGCTGGTACTGGAGGTTGTAATACGCCTCCTGTACTTCCAGGCCGATCGTCTTTTGCAGCTTTTTCCTTTCCTCATCGATCCGGCATAGAAACGACTCGGCCTGTTTGACCCGTTCCCTGCGCACGCCGCCGTCAAAGAGATCCCACATGAAAATGAGGCTAATCGTGCCATAGTCCGCATATCCACCAGTGGATGACGAGCCCGTCAAGCTTACACCGAGACTGCCGCCGATTTTCCATTCACCGGCGGCGCCTTCGGTTCCCGTCCGGTTGGTCAGGGAGATACCGGCCTCATAGCCGTCCCGTTCCAGTTTCCAATCGAGCGCGATCCCCTGCTTTTCCGCCAGTTTTGCCAACCGCAACAGGATCTGCGCCTGTTCCAGGCTCGCCTCGGCCTGTTTCAGGTCGGCGCGGCTGTTCAATGCCTCTTTTAGCAAGCCATCCATGGCCGGAGGGGCTTTCCCTGCCGGCGGCGGGACCAATTCGAGCTCGGCGTCATCGTCCAGGTTCAGCAGATGCCGCAGTTTGATCCGGGCGAGCCGTTGCAGTTGCCGCGATCGCCTCAAGGCGGTTTCGGCCGCGGCAGCCTGCGTTTGCGCGCCGATCTCGTCGCTGATGTTGGTCAATCCCAGTTTGGCCCGGGTTTGCACTTCCTCCAGGAAAGCGCGGCTACGCTCCAGATTCTCCTCAGCCAACCGGACGTCGCGCTCCGCAAGCAGTTCCTGTTGAAAGGCGACCACCACCGCGTGGATCAGGTTCTGCTCTTGCAGATCGCATGCCAGCATGGCGATCGTCCGGTTGTAGGCCGCGATCTGGTTCGCCAGGGGGGCGAATGTCTTTTCCAGATCCAACCCCAACATGATGGTGCCTTGATCGCCGTACGACGCCGCCAGGGAGGACGAGAGCCGCCAGCTTTTACCGCCGATGCTCTCCCGGTAGGCCGATGCGGCGCTCTCCCTTTTCTGACGGATTATCCGTCCCTCTTCGCTGTTCTGCAGCGCCAGGTCGATGGCCTCGGAGACGGTCATCCTGCGTACGGGCTCCGCGGCTGCGGGATGGGGCGAAACAAGGGTCATGCCGAGTATCAGGATCACCACGGCCGTCGTGACGAACTTGGCCTTTGAGATCCGCGATCTGGCCTTGGCGATTGTTTCCTCCAGACTGATAAAGAGGACGGGGATCAAAAACAGGGTGAGAATGGTGGAGAAGGTGAGCCCGCCGATGACCGTCCTGGCCAGCGGCGACTGCGTCTCCGAACCCTCTCCCAGCCCCAGGGCCAGCGGGATCAAGGCGAGCAGCGTTGTGGTTGTCGTCATCAGGATCGGGCGCAGCCTGGTGCGGGCGCCGTTCAGGACGGCCTGTCGCAAATCTGCGCCGCCGGCCATCATGATCCGGAAATAGCTGATCATGACGATGGCGTTGTTGACCACGATTCCGCCCAGCATGATGAGGCCGATATAGACCTGGCTGTTGAAATTGGTCCCGGTGAAGAGCAGGATCGTGAAGACGCCGCTCAAGGCGAACGGTACTGCAAGCATGATGACGAACGGATCGAGGAACGATTCGAATTGCGAGGCCATGACCATGTAGACCAGCGCCAGCGCCAGGATGAAGGCCACCAGGAGCTCGTTGAAGGATCGCTGCTGTTCCTCGTAATCCCCGGCGTAGTGCACATTCACGCCGGGCGGAAGCGGGATCTCGGCGATCACTTTGCGGACATCCGCCATCGCGCTTGCCAGATCGCGCTGGTATAGACCGGCCGAGACCGTGACATTCCGCTCCTGGTCCTTGCGCCCGATGCCCACCGGGCTGTTGGCCTGGATCAGATCGACCACGCTGGTAAGGGGGACGATGCGGTTATTGGATCCCGCCACCAGGATTCGCCCCAGATCCTGCCAGGATTTCCGGTCGGATTCCTGCAGGTTCACCCGGATCTGGGTCTCCTCGCCCGCCTCCCGGTAGACAGTGGCGACCTTTCCCTCGATATTGGTCCTAATCGCGCTCGTAATCTGGTCGGCCGTTACACCGTAATCCGCGGCGCGCTTGCGGTTGATCGCGATCGACAGCTCCGGCCGTTCCTCATCGCGGGAAACGCTGACATTAGCGATCCCGGGAATATGCTCGAGTTTTTCCTGCACCTGGAAAGCTATTTGCTGGGTCAACGATTGATCGTAGCCCCGGATGTCCACGGCGATCTGGGATTGCGACCCGCCATAGAGAAACCTCATGCTGTTTTGCGCTGAGATGCGCAGGCGCGCGCCGGGAATCTGCAATCTCTCCTGAAGATCCGCCACGATCTCCTGGGTGGACCGCTTTCGTTCCGCCCTGTTCTTGAGTCTCAACGTTAAGCGAGCCTGGTTCGAACTCCCCCCGCCGCCTCCCACCGAGACTTCCATGTTCTCCAATTCGGGAAGGAGTCCGAGCTTTGCCTCCAGGTTGCGCGCGTTCAGGTCGGTCTCCTCCAGCCTGGTTCCTGTCGGCAGTTGCAGATTGACCGAGATGACCCCTTCATCCGTGTTCTGCACGAGCTCGGTACCGATGAAAGGGATCATCAGCAGGGTGAATAGGAAGAGGACCAAGCAGCCGAGGATAACCATGAGCTTATGCGCGAGGCACCAGGACAACGTTTTTTGGTACGACTCTTCCCAGCGATGCTGCAGGCGGAGGAAGAAGCCCTGTACCCGCCCTCTTTCCGTCTCCGCGAGATCGCGAGCATGCAGGAATTTGGAGCAAAGCATGGGCAGCAAGGTCAGCGCGACCATCAGTGAGCACAGGATGGAGAAGATTACCATGTAGGATAGTTCCTTAAAGATGATGCCGCTCCGGCCCGTGACGAAGATCAGGGGGAAGAAGACGCAGGTCGTCGTGAGGGTGGAAGCGGTAAGGGCCGGCCCCATCTCGGCGGTACCGGCGTAGGCGGCGGCGGAAATGCCGGCGTCCGGATCGCGCTGATAGCGGCGGAAGATATTGTCCAAAACCACGACGCTGTTGTCGACCAGCATGCCGATGCCTAGGGCCAAGCCCCCCAGGGAGATGGTGTTCAGGGTCATGCGGTTGAAATAGGCCAGGATCAACGTGGTCATGATGGAGATCGGCATGGCCAGGCAGGCGACGATCGTCGCTCGGAAATTGTGCAGGAAAAAGAGGAGGATCAGGCCGGCGAGAACCGCGCCGATCAGGCCGGAATTCAAGACGCTGCTCACGGCCCGGCGGATGTAAACGGAGTTGTCGTTCAGGATCCTCACTTTTTCCTCGGGATGCTGGGCCGCGAACTGTTCCAGCACCTTGTAAAGCCGGTCGGCCACCGCCACTGTGTTGGCGCCCGATCGTTTGGTGACGGAGATTACGATGCCGGGGTTACCGTCGATCCTCACGAAAGACTGGGTGGTTTCGAATCCGTCCTCGATGACGGCCAGATCCCTCAGACGTACCGTTACTCCTTCCCTGGATGCCACTACCAGGTCGCGTATCTCCTCGATGCTCCGATACTCGCCCTGGGCGCGGAGGAGATAGTCCCCGGCGCCGATCGCCAGGTGTCCGGCGGGCGACATGGAGTTCTCCTTGCCGAGGGTGTTGGCGATCTGATCGGCGGTCAGGCCCAGGGATTGCAAACGGTCCTGTTTCAGGTAGACCCGGATTTCGCGCCGTTTCCCCCCCCGAATCTCGACGCTGGCCACACCCTCGACCCGCTGCAGGAGATAGCTGAGATCATCCTCGGCCAGTTTCCTTAGGGCCGCTTCGTCCGTGCGGCCGGAGAGTCCCAGTGTCATCACAGGGGCCGATGAGGGATCGAACTTGGAGACCACCGGGGTATCGGCATCATCCGGGAGTCTCCGCCTTACCCGGTCGATGACAGCCCTGATGTCGTTGGCCGCTTCATCCAGGTTCATACCCCAGTTGAAGTTGACGGTTACCCGCGACGATCCCTCCTGGGAGGAGGAGGTGATCGCATTGACCTGGTTGACCGTGGAGACGGCCCGCTCAATCGGGATGGTGATCAGCCGTTCGATCTCCTGGGGCCCCGCGCCGGCGTAAGCGGTGGAGATGCTCACGGCGGGATAAGCGATCTCCGGGAAGAGGTCGATCGGCATACGGGAGGCGCTGAGGAGACCGAGCACGATCAGGGCGGTGAAGAACATGCCGGTCGTGACCGGCCGCTTGATGCAAAGCGCGGTCAGTTTCAACGGCCCTCACCCGCTTTCCGGGTGGCCGGATTCGCCCCCGATGTTCTTGGCTTTTCATCACCCGGCCGGCCGTTGCTTCCCATGATTTCGACCTGCTGGCCGTCGCGGAGGCGGTTTTGACCGATGACCACCACCAGATCCCCGGGCCTCAATCCGCCGGTGATCTCGACCAGCCCCTCGGACGACAGGCCGGTGGTCACAGGGACGAATTTGGCCCGTTTCCGCCGATCGACCACGAAAACCCCGGAGGTCCTCCCCCCAGGTGCGATCACCGCCTCCCTGGGCACCACCAGCGCTTTCTCCTTGCCGCCGATCAGAATCGCCGCAGTGCCGAATATGCCTGGGAGCAGTCTTCCACCGGGATTATTCAACTTGGCCGACAAGGACAGGGTCCGCGTTTTGGGATCGTATGCCGGGGCTATCTCGTCGATCACACCGGCAAAGGTGCGGTCCGGGAAAGCATCGCAAGTGAACCTGACCTGCATCCCCCGGCTGATCTTGGACGTGTCCCTTTGATCGATATTGAACGACAGTCTGACTGGATCCAGCGCGGCGAGCGTCGCGATGGTCGTCCCGGTGGTCAGGTTCATCCCCGCGCTGACCGGCGCGTCGATCACGAAACCCATGGCGGGGCTGTATACCTTGGTATGACCCAGTTGCACCTGGAGGATTTCATGGTTTTTTCTGGCGGAGGCGAGCTGGGCTTGTAATCCTTCCACGCTGGCCAGAGCATTCATGTAACTGGCTTCCGCGATATCGTACTGCTGTTGGGAGATAAAGCGCTTGGCCAGCAATTCCTTATAACGTTCCAGGTCGGCTTGGGCCCGGGCCGCCGTCAACTGGGCCTGGCGGAGGTTTGCCTGGACGATCGCCATGGCGGCTTCGCTTTGCTCTATCTGCAGCCGCACCGTCTCATCGTCGAGGATGGCGATCAGTTGGCCCGCCCGTACTATCTGCCCCTTTGCCAGCACAAGCGAGATTAAACGTCCGTTTATCCTGGGCTGCACGGCGATCTCGGCCTCGGCACGGATCTCCCCTGCCAGGCTAAGAATCTCCTCGATTGGCCGTAGCGTAAGCTCCACCACCTTGACCACGGGCACGGTCGACAGGGGTTGGTTCTGCCGTTGCTGCGCCTCTTTCTCCAAGGCTTGGGCCTGTCTTATCTTCCCGGCGATCTTGTACCCGGTAAAGGCCACAAAAGCGATGATGAGTACGATCGAGATCGCTTTGCGCAATGAGATCACTCCCGTCGGCAACGTGCGTATGACGCCAAGGCTCTGGCCTCCATGACCTTAAGCGGATCATGATGTCCAGGCAAAAAAAGCCTTATATGGCTAGACGTACCGATCCATCTTTTTGTTCGGCCCGCGACCCCTACCTCTCCCCACCCAGTTCCGCGTGGATCCGCCGCATCCATTGGCCGATGGGGATCCTTTGCGGGCAGCGTTCCTCGCATTGCCCGCACTGCAGGCAGGCGGAGGCGCGGTTCTCTTCCCGGAGCCAATTGCGGTACTGGCCGCGCCCCCGGTCCGGCAGGCCGTGCATGACGCCGTCGTTGTATATCGAAAAGTTGGCCGGGATCTCCACCCCGTTGGGGCAGGGCTTGCAATAACCGCAGCCCGTGCAGGGTGCGGGGGCCAGCGCGAGGTATTGCCGGCGCGCCGCCGCCACGGTCTCCAGTTCCTCCGGGGACAGGGAGCCGGCGGCGGACGAATTGGCGCTGGCGATGTTCTCGCGCACCTGATCCATGCTGCTCATACCGCTCAGGACGGTCGAGACCTCGGGCTGGTGCCAGAGCCACTGGAGCGCCCAGTCGGCGGGGGTCCTCCGGCGCGGGGCCGCGTCCCAGATCCGCCTGACGCTCTCGGGGGGAGCCGCGAGCTTGCCGCCGAGCAGCGGCTCCATGACCACCACGGCGAGGCCCCTGGCCGCGGCGTACCGGAGGCCTTCCGTGCCCGCCTGGTTCTCCACGTCCATGTAGTTGTACTGGATCTGGCAGAGCGCCCAGGGATAGGCGTCCACGATCTCCTTAAAGAGCTCCGTTTTGTCGTGAAACGAAAAGCCCAGATGCCTGATGCGCCCGTCGTCCAAAGCCCTTTGGGCAATGCGGAGGATGTCGAGATCGCGCACCTTGCGCCAGTGCCGCTCGTCCAGGGAATGCAGGAGATAGCAGTCGATGTGGTCGGTCGCCAGCCTCGCCAGTTGCTCGTCGAGGATACGGTCGAAGTCGCCTGCCTCCTTGGCCTGCCAACACGGGAACTTGGTGGCCAGCCAGACGCGGTCGCGGTACCCGTCGCTGAGCGCCCGGCCGAGGACGCGCTCGCTCTCGCCCCCGTGGTAGCCGTAGGCCGTGTCGAGATAATTCACGCCCTGGTCGATGGCATGGCGCAGCATGCGGGTAGCCTCGTCCGTGTCCACGCGCCCGTCCTTGACCGGCAGGCGCATGCAGCCGAAGCCGAGGGCCGAGACCTGCCAGCCGAGTCTCCCGAAGTCGCGGTATTGCATGTCGGATCCTCTCCATGTCTTTTGATCGCGGTGCGTCGAACCGGCCCGCAGGCTTGACCGCGAGACGGCTACGCGCTACCGGTCTTCTTGTGGTTCAACATGACGGCCGGGTTACCCTTCAGCGTCGGACCACGCTCGTGCGCTACATGAACGATCGGACCAAGCCCTTTTTTCTTGCGTCGCAGCCGGTTTATGGCAAGATGTCTAGCGAAGCTTCGCCTCAAATCGACGAGAACCGTTTGAACTCACCCCGGTTTGGGTCGATGCCCCTCGAAGAGAGGGGCCATAATTCGAACAGCCCCAGGGCCTTTTCTGCCTATTAACGGCGTCCCCATCGTCCAGGCTGGCGAGCATGGTAGGTACCTCGGTCGGTTGGATCTGTAATTCGGCTGGACGGGAGCGGCCTGGGTCCTACGAAGCGCCCGCGGAACGCTGTTGCCGCTGGACGCGTCCGTCTCGGAGTACCAGGGAGTGAGGAACTTGATCGACATGTATCGTGAACGGGCGAGGGAAAAGGAGGTGGCATAGCCCCTGGGCGCAAGGCGGGTTCGCCATGTTTCAGGCCAGCGCTGCCTCGACCTCGGCGGCAAACGCGGCCCATGATTTCTGCGGCCGGAGGTTGCCCCCGCGGTGCGCGGGCCGTTCGTCGAGGAGCCCGTAGCCGATGGTCAGCTCGCCCGTGGCCGTGCCGGGGGCCAGCACGTGGGCGTCGCTGCTGTGGGAAAACCCGAGCCAGGGGCGGAGCCCCTGCGCGGCGCGGTTCTCGTTAACATGGGCGAGGAGTCCCAACCAGGCCTCTGTATCCTTTTCGCCATCGCGGGAGTTGTTGACCTCCAGGCCGTCGAGTCCGTCCGGGCCGGCCAGGGAGAGGACGAATTCCTCCAGCGCCGCCGGCGTCATGCCGCCCTTGGTCAAGAGTTCCCGCGGGTGGGCCAGGACGGCGAGGCAGGGCGGCCTTGTGCGGCGCAGGCATGCCACCATCTCCAGGACTTCCGCCAGACGGTCCGCGGGCGCCCGGCGGCCAAGGGCCGGCGTGACCACGGCCGTGTTGAACTGGCGCGGATCATGGATGCCCGTCCGTTCGCGTTCCTCCGGGGTGAGGAGGGCCAGGGCCAATACGCAGAGCGTGCCGGGGTAATAGGGCAGCCGGCCGCGGTACCAGCGATCCAGGTCGGCCAGGGAGACGGTGCGCTCCTTGCCAGGGTCCAGGGAGCGCAGGAAGTCGTTGACCGGGCCGATGACCGCCTCGGCGTCGGCATGGACCCGGGCCTGGACCGTCTCGAGATACCGATGCAGCCGCTCAGCCGCCGGGTCGGCCAGGAACGAAAGGGCTTTGTCCGCGCACGGCCAATAGAGGAGGATCTCGCAGCCCGGGCGGCCGGTGGAAAATTCCAGCCCGGGCCAGAAGGCGAGCCCCGTCAATTGCGCTTCGGCATGAGCTTCCGCCAAGCCGTCCACGCTGTCGTGATCCACGATGCCGGCCGCTTTGAGCCCGAGCACGGCCGCGGCGCGGATCACCTCGGCCGGCGACATCACGCCATCGGAGACGTTGGTGTGGAGGTGGAGATCCGCGTCGGCCGGCGGCCGCACGTGTGCCGCGCGCCACACGGCGCCGTAGCCGCGGGCGGCGAGGGCCTCCTCCAGGGCGGGGAGGGAGGGGGCGCGGCGGACCTCGGCGGCCAGGGCGTGGAGGAAAGCCGAGAGGCGGTTGTATTGCGAAAGACTCGCGCTCATCTGCATGTAAACCTTGCGTAATGACGTGATCGGTTTGGCTTATACGCCATCCATGCTCCGATCCCTCCCGTCCAGGCGGCAAAAAGCGCCGGAGGTGGAGGTAGGCCAGCGCCCAAGGTAAAGACGCCAGACAAGTGCCGGAGGGATGACACCTATCTTCTCTTCATTCTGGCAATGACTGCTCTACCGATACCGGCAACCCTTCCGCCAGCCACTGGTTGAAGCCGCCCAGCATGTTGCAGGCGTTCTGAAAACCTAGTTCTCTCATGATTTCGAGCGTCCCGGCGCTCAGCACGCCGCTCCGGCAGTAGACCAGGTGGAGTTTGCCTCTGTCCATGCCCTCGAGCCTGGCGCGAAAGCCCGCGTCGTAATAGTCCAGGTTGATGGCGCCCTCGATGTGCCCCGCGGCGAACTCGGCCGGCGTCCTGACGTCAAGGATGACAAAGGCGGGGTCATCCCGGTGGCCCTGGATGAGCGCGAACGCCTCCCGGACGGTGATGTCAACCAGCCCCCGGCTTGGCGGATCGCCGTTTCCACCCGCCGTCACGGCGGTGGTCAACACGGCCGCCAAGAGCATGAGCGTAAAAACGGCGCCTCTGGATCGATGGCCTGCCAAGAAACGTCGCCTCCCCGTCCCCAGGAGCCTGTCCGAGTACTGACGTCAGCGCCAATCTATCGTGGTACCACGCGGCGACTGATACCAGAGTTTGTTGTACTCCGGTTAAAGCCCGGCTTCGCGCATCCTCTTCGACAGGACACGATGCCTTCCTGCCGGTTGGAGTCTCTCAGCCCATAATGCGAGTGAGGATTAACAGGCCGGGAAGCTATGCGCCGCCCGGCCCGGTACGTGCCATGCTATCCAGCCAGGGGGGTTGCCCGGTCATTCGCCCCCGATGACGACCTTGAAGTTGTCGACGCGGACGACGGAAGGCCAACTATTATCCCCGCTCACATAGAATCCGACCTCATACTCATCTATGCTGTTCTCGCAGTCGCAGGAGAAGAGCAGATGGCCGTTGGCATAGAGGTATGCCTTGTTCCCTTTCAAAACTGCCTTGAGATGGTTATCTTTCTTGGCGCGATTGATGTACGATGACTTCGTCCAGTTTTTCATTATGTAGGTTTGCCCGCCCAGGAATTTCCAAAAACTGTAATACTGGTCTTCAGGCACGGTGGCAAAGATACAGCCATCATTACCCTTGTCGTTAAACAGCAGGCCGACAAATCCCTTGGCTCCCTTGAGGAAACGGGCGTTCATCTCGATGGAGTATTCGGCGGCTTTGATTTTCACAGGTGCGTAAGTCGAGACGCGCCAGTCCGTCTTCTTGAATTTGACCTCGAATTCACCCTCTTGGTAACTGCGGTCGACCGCGATATGCTCCTTGATCTCCCACCCGCTGCCGGGATCGCTGAAGTCGTCGCTGTAAGTACCCTCCGACAGGATCGGCTTTTCCTCTTCCTCGTCCGCCGCGATGCAGGGAACCACAAGACCCAGGTAGCAGACGGCCAGGATCACGGCCAGGCAGAGGAGGGTTCGCGTCCGCATGTACCCAAGAATCGTAGACATGGATTCTCTCCCCCTGTTCCTTTTGGACAAAACGCGCCCGGCGCAGCGGAAGGGGCTATGCCGGCTGAGGCCGGAAGTGTTTCGTCCGTGCGGGTGATGATAATTCTTCATGCCGGTAATTATGTCCTCTCGACAAACCAAAATTTTCCCACTGTATTGTTTCGAGCGCTCGATGAAACAGAGTGGAGGGGGCAACACGTGAAAGAGCCGGATACCGTAGGTGGCAAAGGTACTTGCGAACCCCGGGATAAAAAGGAAACGGGACGCGGGAAGCGAAATGGGATCGAGGCGGAGTGTTTTGGGAGGGCGATCGGGCGGCGCCGGTCCGACCGGATCGAGCGCGGCCACCGGCCATAAAAAACCAAGCCGCTGGCATTACCCGGACAGACTCCTTGGGATGGTGACGGCAACATGCAGGTCCTGGTGGTCTCGATCCTTTTCCTGGCGCTCGTGATCGCGATCTTTGCCCTGCAGAACCCGGCCCCGGACACGATCAGGTTCTTGTTCTGGCGGTTCGGCGTACCGCGGGTCCTGATCATCCTGGGTTCCGCCTTCGCGGGGGGGCTCGCCGTTCTCCTGGCGGGGCTTTTCAGGCGACGCAGGCGCCAGGAGAAAATGGCGAAGGAATCGGCGGTCAAGCCGGAGCCACAGGTTGAGACACCCGCCGAGGTTGAGAATTCTGCTTCGGTGGCTCAATGAACAGGAAATGGCAGGTTCTGGCGACTGATGCGGAAAAGGCGCGCCGTCTGGCGGCGATGACGGGAGTTTCACCGCTTATGGCCAGGTTACTCCTTAATCGGCGCCTGGATGACCCGGACGCCGTCGATCGTTTCCTCCACCCCGATCTCGCCCGGTTGCATCCCCCCGCGTTACTCCCCGGCCTGCCCGAGGGATTGGCCCGGTTGGCCGCGGCTCTGAGGGGCGGGGAAAAGATCCTCATCTTTGGGGACTACGATGCCGACGGAGTCACGGCGGTCAGCCTGCTCATGCGGCTTTTGCAGCCGCTGGCCAAGGGGCGCGTCTTTTACTACGTGCCAAAAAGGCTGGCCGAAGGATACGGCCTGTCCCTGGAGGCGCTGGAACGCGCCGCGCGCCATGGCATCAACCTGGTTTTGACCGTGGACTGCGGCATCAGCGCCCGCGCGGAGATCGCGGCCGCGCGGGCGCTGGGCCTGGACGTGATCGTGACCGACCATCACCAACCGGGACCGGATGTGCCGGAGGAAGCGGTCGCGGTCATCGACCCCAAACTTCCCGGCGCGGGCTATCCCTTTACCGAACTGGCCGGGGTGGGCCTGGCTTTCAAGCTCGGCCAGGGCCTGGCCGAGATGGGCCTTATCTCCAGGGAGGAACTCCTGCGACACCTGGATCTCGTGGCCCTGGGCACGGTGGCGGACATCGTGCCCCTCGTGGACGAGAACAGGATCCTCGCCCATTTTGGCCTGGAGCAGCTGAACCATACCGAGAATCCGGGCTTGCGCGCCCTGCTGGACGTGGTCCATCTGCAGGACAGGGAGATCACAGCCGGGCATATAGGTTTCGTCCTGGCCCCTCGCTTGAACGCCTCGGGCCGTCTGGGCGACGCCGCCCTGGGGGTGCGCCTGCTGCTCGCCGCCGAGGAAGGCAGGGCGGAGGAGATCGCCAGGGCGCTGGAGAGGGAGAACGAGGAGCGCCAGCGCATCGAGGCGAAGGTCCTGGCGGAAGCGGTCGGCATGATCGAGGCGGAGATCGATCTGAGCCGCGAGCGCGCCATCGTGCTGGCCTCGCCCGACTGGCATCCCGGCGTCATCGGCATCGTCGCCTCCAGGCTGGTGGAAGCATATTATCGGCCGGTGATCCTCGTCTCCATGAACGGCGAGGAGGGGCGGGGATCCGGGCGCAGTATACCCGGCTTCAACCTCCATCGGGGCCTGTCCCGCTGCGCCAGCCATCTCGTGCGTTTCGGCGGGCACGAGGCCGCGGCGGGGCTGACCGTGCGGCGCGAGGCCATGTCCGGCTTTACCGTGGAATTCCTGGCGGCCGCCAGGGAGGAACTGCTCGAGGGGGCGCTCGAGCCGACTCTGAGGATCGAAGCCGAGATCGGCCTGGACGAGGTCACCCTGGCCCTGGCCCGCGAGGTGGCGCGTCTGGCGCCGCACGGCGCCGGGAATCCCAGCCCGGTCCTGGCCTGCCGGGGCGCGCGGCTCATTGACTGCCGGAGCGTGGGAGAGAATGGGAGGCATTTGAAGGTAAAGGTGGCGAAGAACGGTGCGATCCGCGACGGCATCGGGTTCAGCCTCGGGGCCATGCGCGCCGAGGCGGCGGCGGGAGGCCTGTTCGACCTGGCGTTCACGGTCGAGGAGAATACCTTTAACGGCGCCACGGACGTGCAGCTGAATCTCCGCGATCTCGTGAAAAAAAGCGGGGATCTGGTCCGGGCCGCCTCGGAGTAAGCGCATTGGACGTGAATCAGGGATGAAAGTCGGTAGACTGCTGGAAAAAATGGCGCAGGCCAAGATCGAAGTGGATCCGGAGCGTCTCAGACAGGCGTTCACCCTTGCCTCGCGCGCGCACGAGGGGCAGCGGCGCGACTCGGGCGAGGACTATATCCTGCACCCCCTGGGCGTAGCCGAGATCCTTGTCGAGATGGGCATGGATGCCACTTCCATCATAGCCGCCCTCCTGCACGACGTGGTCGAGGATACGGCCGTGGAGATCGGGGAGATCGAGGAGGCCTTTGGCGCCGAGGTCGCGCTCCTGGTCGACGGGGTGACCAAGCTTTCGCGGCTCTCAATGCGTTCCAGCGAGGAACAGCAGGTCGAGAACCTCCGCAAGATGTTCCTCTCCATGGCCAAGGACATCCGGGTCATCGTCATCAAGCTGGCGGACAGGCTGCACAACATGCGGACCCTCCGGCACCTGCCGCTCGAGCGCCAGCAGCGGGTGGCCCAGGAGACGCTCGAGATCTACGCCCCGCTCGCCCACCGCCTGGGCATGTGGAAGATCAAATGGGAACTGGAGGACCTGGCCCTCCGCTACCAGGATCCCACGGCGTACTACGAACTGGTGGACCGGGTGGCCATGAAGCGTCAGGAGCGCGAGGGCCTGGTCGAACAGGTCAAGACCGCGCTCGTGGAGACCCTGTCCGCACACGGGATCAAAAGCGAGGTCCAGGGGCGGCCCAAGCATTTTTACAGCATCTATCAGAAAATGCACGAGCAGGACAAGGACTTTGCCGAGATCTACGATCTCACGGCGCTGCGTATCATCGTGCCCGACGTGAGCGACTGCTACGAGACCCTGGGCCTGGTGCACACCATGTGGAAGCCCGTGCCCGGGCGGTTCAAGGACTACATCGCCATGCCCAAGTCCAACATGTACCAGGCCCTGCACACCACGGTCATCGGGCCGCAGGGGGAACCCCTCGAGATCCAGATCCGCACCCGCGAGATGCATCGCATCGCCGAATACGGCATCGCCGCCCATTGGCGTTACAAGGAGGGTTATGACGGCTCCGATCGGGATCTGACGGCCAAGATCGCCTGGCTCCGGCAGTTGCTCGAGTGGACCATGGAGATGAAGGACGCCGGCGAGTACCTGGAAGCGTTGCGCGTGGATCTCTTCGCCGACGAGGTCTTCGTCTTTACGCCCAAGGGCGACGTCAAGTCTTTGCCCAGCGGAGCGACGCCGGTGGATTTTGCCTACAGCGTCCATACCCACATCGGCCACCAGTGCACGGGCGCCAAGGTCAACGGCAGGCTGGTCCCCCTGGATTACAAGCTCAGGAACGGGGACATCGTCGAGATCCTTACGCAAAAAGCCGACGCGGGGCCGAGCGCCGACTGGCTCAATTTCGTCAAGACCGCCAAGGCCAAGAACCGCATCCGCCAATGGCTGCGCGAGCAGAGGCGCGACGAGGACATCGAGGCCGGCAGGAGCATGCTCGAGAAGGAGCTGCGCAAGCGCGGGGCCGAAGTCCACGAGCATCTGAAACAGGAGGCGCTGCTCGCGGCGGCCAAGCGTTTCGGTTTCGCCGAGGGCGAGGATATCCTGGCGGCCATCGGCGACAACAAGCTCAGCGCCGGCCAGGTCGCAGCCCATCTCGCGGGCGAAAAGGAGCCCGAACCCCAAACCCCCACGGCCGTTGAGAAGCCCGCTCCCCAGAGGCGTCCGGGACGCGGCGTCAGGGTGCGCGGCCTCGACAATCTGCTGGTCCGCTTCTCGCGCTGCTGCAACCCGGTGCCCGGCGATCCCATCATCGGCTACATCACGCGGGGCAAGGGCGTCTCGGTCCACCGGGAGGACTGCCCGGGCATGGCCCTGCACACCCAACCCGAAAGGCGCATCGAGGTCGAGTGGGCCGCGGTGGAAGGCGAATCGTACCCCGTCAACCTGGAGATCGAGGCCCAGAACAGGGTGGGCCTGCTCTCCGAGGTCACCAACGCCATCGCGGAGATGCGTCTCAATATTTCCGCGGCCAAGGTGCGGACGGACTCGAGCCGGGGCGCGGCATACATCAGCCTCACCCTGGAGATCGGCAACGCCGAACAGCTCCAGGGGGTCCTGCGCCGCCTGCGCCGGGTGCACGGCGTGGAGCAGGCATTTAGGGTGAGCAAGACGAACAAGTGACGGGGTGATACGAGAGATGCGCGCCGTGGTGCAGCGTGTGGGCAGGGCAAGGGTCACGGTGGACGGGCGGATCGTGGGGGAGATCGGCCGGGGGCTGGCAGTCCTGCTCGGGGTCGGGACGGGCGACACGGAGGCCGATGCGGCCTGGCTGGCGGGCAAGGTGGCCAACCTGCGCATCCTGGAGGACGGGGAGGGGCGCATGAACCTCTCGCCCCTGGACACAAAGGCCGCCGTGCTCGTCGTCTCCCAGTTCACGCTCTACGGCGACTGCCGGAACGGGCGGAGGCCCGACTTTACCACCGCCGCGCGGCCGGAGCAGGCCCTCCCGCTCTACCGCTCTTTTTGCCAGAACCTGCGCCAAGCGGGGCTTTTGGTGGCGGAGGGGGAATTCGGCGCCCATATGATCCTCTCCCTCGACAACGACGGGCCGGTGACCGTCATCATCGAGAGCGGGCGGGGCGCGTGAACATCATATAATGGTGCTTGTAACTCAATCTGTGTCATGGCGAAATCTAATCTATCGCTAAAACGAGTTTATTTCGTTTGTTTCGCCATTTTTTCTATTAAAGATAAGAGCGAAGGAGCCAATACGATGTCGAGTAAGGTTTTCTTCACCGACCTGCGCACGCGGAGCGGCCGCAACATCCTGGACAAGCTCCGCGCCCTCTTTGCCGCGGCCGACCTGTCCGCCTGCCTGGCCCCCGGCGACCTCGCGGCCCTCAAGATCCACGCCGGGGAACCCGGCAACCTGTCCGTGCTGCGCCCGCCCCTTTTGCGGACCGTGGTGGAACTGGTCAGGGCATGCGGCGCCAAGCCTTTTCTCACGGACGCCAACACGCTCTACATGGGGGGCAGGGCCAACGCGGTCGACCACGCGCTGGCCGCGGCGCTGAACGGTTATACCCCGGAGGCGGTGGGCGCGCCTTTCATCGCGGCCGACGGCTTGCTCGGCAAGGATCATGAACTAATCAAGACCGGCGGCGAACTGGGCGAGGTCAAGATCGCCGCCGCCCTGGCGCAGGCCGATGCCCTGATCGCCCTGACGCATTTCAAGGGGCACGACGAGGCCGGTTTCGGCGGGGTCATCAAGAATCTGGGCATGGGCGGGGCCAGCCGTGCGGGCAAGCTGGTCCAGCACGCCGAGGTCCGGCCCGAGGTGAACCCGGATAAGTGTCTCGGCTGCCGGCGCTGCGCCCGTTATTGCCCGGCCGGCGCCATCACCTATGCCGCTTCGGGCACGGCCGCGATCGACCGCGGCGACTGCCTGGGCTGCGGCGAGTGCATCATCACCTGCAACCACCGGGCGATCGCCATCAACTGGCGGGCCGGGGAGACACTCCAGCGCCGCATGGCCGAGCACGCGGCCGGCCTCCTTTCCACCAAGCCGGGCAAGTGTGGTTTTATCACCTTTCTCATGGATATCTCGCCGGACTGCGACTGCTGTTCCTGGAACGATCCGCCCATCGCGCCCTCGCTGGGCATCGCCGCGAGTCGCGACCCGGTGGCGCTCGATCAGGCCTGCGCGGACCTGGTCAACGCCGCGCCGTTCCTAAAAGAATCAGACGGGGGGGCCGGCGCCGGCCGGGACAAGTTCCGGCTGATCCACCCGGAGGCCGACTGGGCGGTGCAACTGGATTACGCCCGGGAGCTTGGCATAGGTACCAGGGAGTATGAGTTGATCGAGATCGATTGAACCTGGGAGCCTGTGCGCGTAATGCCACGGACCACTAGATACGGGCGCCACCTCAGACCCAGGAAGGGTTAAAGGTGAGGCGGCCAGGATGGCCATCAGCCGAACCCCCCTCTCTTCCGCGGAGGAGAGGGGACGGGGGTGAGTTCACCTTCGATATCCGGGATCATCCATCCGCGGATGAGAAGGTTTTGGCTGATGGCATTCAGGCTGATGCGGCGGGCTGGTAATATCTTGCGGGGATCACCCCAAAGGAGCGGGATTTGTCTGAAAAGAGCAGGATAGTGGGGCGGTTTGCCGAATTATATTCCTTTCTTTTCGGAGGGAATCGTTCCCTGACTTTACGGATCGCGGTACAAGCACATTGTGCTCGATAAACATCGTTCGTCTTCGCCGAACGGGGGAAGCGGGCTTTGCCATCGGGGAGGGATGAACCGTGGGGTGCTGCGGTTATCGCTGCGAATCCTGCCCGGCTTTTCGCGCCACCAAGGACGGGGACGAGGCCGCCCTGGAGAGGTGCGGCGCGGCGTGGGAGACTCTTTTCGGCCGCCGCGCGGAGCCCGGGAAACTCAAGTGCGACGGCTGCTACCACGTCTCCGGGCGCAAGGCCGACCCGGATTGCCCCGTCCGCCCCTGTTGCCGGGAGAAGGGCTACATAACCTGCGCGGAGTGCCCGTCCTATCCCTGCAATCTCCTTGAGCCCCGCTTTGTCCTGCGCGCCGAGATCGAGGCCAGGCTCGGGCACGCTCTGGACGAGGAGACGTACCGCGTCTATGTCCGCCCCCTGGAGAACAGGGCGCGGTTGGACGGCATCCGCAAGCGCTTTGGCGCGCAAGCCGGACAGGCCGCAGGGGGGGAGGATCCCGAGACGTGAAAGAAACAGTGCTCCAGGCCCGGACGATCCCGCAAAGCCCCGCGCAGGAGGGGCTTTTTGCGCGGATCTACCGGATCGTCGCCTGCATACCCCGGGGCAAGGTCGCCACCTACGGTCAGATCGCCGCGGCGATCGGCATGCCGCGCGCGGCCAGGACGGTCGGCTGGGCCATGTGGAGCGTCCCGCGGGATTTGGACCTGCCCTGCCACCGGGTGGTCAACAGGCGCGGTGAGATGGCGCCGGGGCATATCTTCGGCGGCGCCGACCGGCAGCGCGCGCTGCTCCTGGCGGAGGGGGTCGCCTTTACCCCCGACGGCCGCGTGGATATGAAGAGGTGTATGGTGGAATGGCGGGGCGGATCGGAAGCGGTTTGGGGCGCGTAAAGGAGATAGTACGCGATCACGCCCGATCGCCAAAAACCATGACGTTGGTGATGGCCACATCGGCAAATAGTCGATACAAGAAGGTTTCTGTTGGCATGTCGGCAACGTACCCGATTGCCCATGGCCGTGGTGAGGAGTGAACTAGATGAAAGATGCATCAAGTCTCAAAAAATTGGCAAGTTATATAATAGATGCGATAACTATTTATACTGCAGTACCTTTTTATATATATCTTACTCGTTTTGAGATACGCCATCTATGGTCATTTGTTTTTGTGTTTGGTATATTTCTACAGTCACTGACATATTTCAGTATTGGGCAAGCACTGGGAGAAAGATGTCTGGGTTTGCTAGTACTTTCTGACAATGGATATCCACCTGATAAACTCAAACTGTTTTTACGTTCTTTTATGAAGAGTAGTGTTTTTGTCCCTTGGGTTATGCCTCCTATATCTATAATAACGGCAGGATCGTTGATCCTAATGAGTATAGTTGTTCAGTTTGTGTCAACCACACGTGGCAAGTCTCTAATGGCGTGGGATGTGATACTGCATACGATTGTAGTCGAGGGTGGCCCTCAAGTCAATTACCATCGAATCTTTTGAACGAGAATGTGCTCGTTGGGCGCGGTATTGATCCTTTTGGATTAGTTCCAGATCCAACCCCAAGTTACGATGAAAACCCACCAAGCGGCAATGGAGATTACGAGGATGAATCATGGTCGGTAATATGCCTGAGTATCCAATTTTCCATTACCGTGGCAAGGTGATTGTATGAAAAACGTTTCTATTACTAAGAGACTAGCAAGTAGCGTGATCGACATTGTATTGATTTATGCCATTATTATTCCTTATATACTTATCGTACATGACAATTTGCGATATTTATGGTTATTTGTCTATGTATTTTGTTTCTTTATACAATCATTGACCTATCTAAGCATGGGGCGAACACTTGGTGAAAGATGTTTAGGGTTATTGGTTGTTTCGACTAATGGATATCAACCCAGCAAGCTTAAATTATTATTTCGCTCTTTGGTCAAAAGTAGTGTCTTTGTTCCTTAGGTTAAGCCACCATCATCAATCGCAACAGCATTGATGTTAATTTTTTTAAGTATAATTATTCAATTTTCATCTGCATCACGCGGAAAATCACGCATGGCATGGGATGTGATGCTTGGCATGGATTTAGTAGAAGGTGGACCAAAATAAATCTTCGCTAAACTTTTAATAAATTTTTACCAGGCGACCATCCTGACACGGCCGAACAATCCCCAGCCGTTCATCGTCTTCTATGATGGATGCGATCGAAACGGAGGGGATTGGCATGAAGAAGTGGCTCAGGTTCACTCTCGTCGGCCTCTTGATCGCCGGCCTGGTCGGCGCGGCGGCGATGGCCGCGGGCCCCGGGCAGGCGGCCCAGCGCCAGTTGTTCCTGCATCGGGCGCAGATCCTCATGCAAAAGCTCGGCGTCACGCCCGAGCAGGCCGCCAAGATCCGGGCGATCTTTACAGGGGCCCGGGAGGAGCAGGAGAGCCTGCGCAAGGCCGTGCGGGTGGCCAGGATGCGCCTGGCCCTGGCGCTGGAGGAAGGCGCCGACGCCGGCAAGCTGGAGGGGCTGATCCAGGGCTACGAGCAGGCGGTCAAGCAGTCGGCCGAGTTCCGCGCGGCCCTGGTCCGCCAGGCGTTCGCGGTGCTCACCGCCGAGCAGCGGGCCAAATTGATCGTGCTCGGCCGGGGCGACTGGTGGAAGATCTTCCTGCTGCCGCCGTCCCGCGCCTGACCCGCTGCCGCAATTCCCACCGCGGCAAACGCATATACAGCCCGCCACAAAAGCTGGGGTCGAACCCCCGGCTTTTGCTGCAGCCCGAAAAGAGCTTGGAAAAGCATATTATCCCGTGGAGGTGTAAGCAAATCCGCGCCGCGCGCCGAATACCTATTATAGGCAGCACTGGATCCTGATGGGGAGGTGCGCGCGTGACCCGCGGCGAAGGGTGCTTTTACTACCACCTGGCCTGGCATACTAGGCAGAGATGTCCTTCGATCGACCAGGTTTCCCAGCCGATCCTGCTGGAATTGCTCGCCAGCGAGGCCGCGGCCCTGGGCGGCGAGATCCTGGCCTCGCGCTGCGCCAGCGACGGCGTGAGCCTGCTGTGCGCGCTGCCCCGGGATATGCCTCTTGCCATGATGGTGCATATGCTCAAGGGCTCCAGTTCGCACGGGCTCGACCTTTGGCGGTTGCCGGATTTTGCCTGGGAGGACGGTTACACGGCCGCGCGGGTGCGGCCGGAGGACCTGGAGGAGGTCAAGGCGGCTGTTTTACGCGAGGATTGCACCGCCGCCCGCATGCCCGCTTGAAATGGAGGAGGCCTATGGCATGAAGAATGTCTTCGTTATGATCCCGGCCTCCGCCGGCCCCGTGTGGTTCCTGGCCGGTGTGGCCGTCTTCGCCCTGGGGCTCTTGACGCTCTTTGGCTGCATCGTCTATGCCTCGCGGGCGACCAGTTTCGAGATTACACCGGGATCGCTGCGGATCAAGAGCGGATTCTCGCGGCGCGAGATCCCCCTGGACGCGCTGATCCTGGAAGAGGCCGCCGCCGTCGACCTCCGCGCCCGCCCCGACCTCACGCCAACGCTGCGCACCAACGGCGCCGGCCTGCCCGGCTACCTCTCCGGCTGGTTCAGGCTCAAGGACGGTCGCAAGGCCCTGCTGCACGTGACGGACAGGCGGCGCATCCTCTACGTGCCCACCCGGGCCGGGTACGTCCTCCTGCTCAGCACGGCGGAGGGGGCGGAGTTTCTGGCCGCCCTGAAGCGGGCCGCCGGATAGAGCGGGCGCAATATATTGCATCCCTACATAGGACAGACGGACACGCAACCACTGCCTCCCGTTCCTGTGTAGGGGTGCAGCATGCTGCACCCTTGGCCCTAATACACGCCCCGAAAAAGACAACTATCACCACGAACCGAGCCTCCGCGGAAGAGAAAACCATGACTGCTTAGGGAGGTTGGTTAACTTGACCGATCAGGAACTGCTAACCGCGATCAGGCGCTGCCGGCCGGCGGATCTCGCGGACGCCCTGGACGCCCTG
>JBLNBS010000167.1:0-5792 GCA_050260175.1 Patescibacteria group bacterium
TGGTAAACCTCTCGCGGGTAACTTGAGCGGTTACCGCGAGATCAAACTCCGAGATGCAGGGATTCGGATTATCTACGAAATAGTGGTAAAAGAATCGTCCTCGCGTGGTGTCGTGTATGTATTAGTCATTCATAAGCGCGACAAGGATCAGGCATTCGAACTGGCGGCCCGGCGAAGAAAGCGCGCGAAATAAGGACCCGAAGAGCATTTCGAGAGACCGTCATTCCGGACGGTCTCTCATATTCCCGGGCCTTTGGGATCCTCGCAACCAATAGCCGCGATGGCAAGGTTTTGTACGGAACCAAAGAGGATTCCCCCGCCAGACCAAGAAAGATCAAGGCATCTGGGACCGTCTTGAGCTTCCCCGCTTGCCGGGGCGGCCTTCGAGTCCGCGCATTTGCGGTTCACGCGGCGCGGCGGCAAAGGCGCACCGTTGACGGAGACTGACGGCACGGAAATTCGGGCTCGCGGGAAAGGGAATCGCCTTGTCGGAGATGCGCGTCGTCGGTGCAGACCTCCGCCGGAGTCTGCGCATGGTTATTCTCGGCGTGGCCTTCGGCATCGTCTTCTTTGCCGTCACCACCGGGTCGCCCCTCACCGGCTTCGCCTACCGGCTCGGCTCCGGCGACTTCCTCTACGGCGTGCTCATGGCCCTGCCCGTGGCGGGGGGCGTCTTTCAGCTCGTCACGGCTTACTGGATCGAACGCGTCCGCAAACGCAAGGCCATCTTCATGGTCAGCCTGATCCTGCAGCGGGTGCTCTGGTTGCCCATCGCCTTCGTCCCCTTCCTCGTCCCCTCCGCCTGGCCCGGGCTGCGCATCTGGGTGGTCATCTGCCTTTTGTGCCTCTCCTCGATCAGTGGCGCCGTGGGCGGCGTGCCCTTTCTCTCCTGGATGGGCGATCTGGTGCCCGATCACATCCGGGGCCGCTATTTCAGCCGGCGCAACACCGTCTCCACCATCATGGCCAGCCTCGGCGGCCTGGCGGCCGGCTTCTTCCTCGACCTCAAAGACAACTTCACGGGTTTCGCCGTGGTCTTCTCCGCCGCCGCCCTGTTCGGCGTGGCCGACATCCTCTGCTTTATCTGGGTGGACGAGCCGCCCATGACCGCGGGTGAGCACGTGCCCTTCCTGACCCTCTTGACGTACCCGTTCCGCGACGCCAATTTCCGACGCTACATGTTCTTTTGGGCCGCGTGGATGTTCGGGGTCAACCTGGCGGCGCCTTTTTTCAACGTCTACATGCTCAAGCATCTCAATCTGGGCTATCTCCAGATCTCTCTCTATACCCAGCTCCTCGGGAGCCTTGCCACGGTGCTCTTCGTGAGGATGTGGGGCAGGCTCTCGGATCGTTACGGCAGCAAGCCCGTGATGGGGATCTGCTGCGCCATGGCGGGCGTGACGCCCCTGCTCTGGCTCCTGCCTTCCCCCGCCATGCCGCGCCTCTCCCTGGCCCTGATCGTGGCCGGCATCAATTTCTTTGGCGGGGCATTTTGGTCTGGGATCGACGTCACCTACCTTAACCTGCTCCTCGGCTGCTCGCCCGAGCGTAATCGCTCCATGTTCGTGGCCGCCTTTACTCTTTTCGCCTCCCTGGTCGGCGGCGCCCTGGCCTTCCTGGCGGGAGGTTTCTACCTCGACGCCACGAGGGCATTCGTCGCCGGCCTGCATTGGCGCCTTTTCGGCGCTGAGCTCACCAACTACCATCTGCTCTTTCTCACCACCAGCCTGCTGCGCTTCGCGGCCCTGCTGTTGTTCTTACCCAGACTCCGGGAGAACGCCGCCGTTTATAGCCCCCGCCAGGTGGTTAAGGAGCTTTTGCGGGGTAAAATCGCCAAAAAGGCCTCGAGCGAGGCATGACCCTGTAACCGACATGGACCGTACAATGCCTTG
Source organism: Patescibacteria group bacterium (assembly GCA_050260175.1). Classification (GTDB taxonomy): domain Bacteria; phylum Bacillota; class UBA4882; order JAAYXC01; family JAAYXC01; genus JBLNBS01. Next base: position 1,893 of record JBLNBS010000167.1, read on the forward strand.
GCCCATCCCCGGGCCGGCGCGAAAAAAAGAGGACGCCGTTCGGCGTCCTCTTCATCCAGGTTCCTTGGTTTCTAGTACTCGTGGATACCGATGTCGTAGGCGCCGTTCGGGGTGGCGTTGCCGAAGTAATCGTGGGCGCCCATGCCGCGCGGCGCGCCGGCGACCACGGTGCCCGCGTTGATGCACGGCGAACCGGCCTGCAGCATGTAGCTGGCCGCGGAGCCGCCGCCCATGTTGACCAGCATCGGGTTGGCGTTGATGCCATGGGCGTCATAACCCTTGGACTGCCAGGCGGACCAAGTGGTCACCTGCTTGCCGGCATTGAAGAACAATACGCCGCCCTCGACCCGGTAATAGCAGTTGTAGTCGGAAGTGAGAGTGCCTGCCGTATGACGGACGAGGTAACTGACGGCATTCTGGTTCTGGCTCTGCGTCTTGTCGCAGATGAAGATGTTGTTGAAGGAGCGCATGACCGGGGTGCTGGACTTGCCCCACTTGCTGCTCGTCAGGCAGCCGCCCTCGCCCTCGGCCATCTCCGAACCGGCGGAACGCTCGGGGATGTAGTAGACGACGTTGTTGTACATCCACGCGTCGGAGCCGCCGAAATTCTCGATGCAGCCGCCGTTCTTGGTGGCGTCGCGCTCGGAGATGCAGTAGCGCACGGTCTGCCGGTAGGAGACACCGCGCGGGAAACCGTAGCCGATGGGCCAGGTCATGAGGAGGTAGCCTTCACCGGTATTATCGTGGGAGTAGCAGTACTGGATCGTGCAGTCGATGGAACCGAGATCCAGGTCAAAGCCGCCGCCGTCGCGCGTCCTGCTGTCGTAGACCGGTGCGACGTTATGGTGCGACTCGCAGAACTGGATGGTCACATTGCTGGAATCCCAGCACCAGAGGCCCAAGCGCGCGTCGCGGGTCAGGCCGCAGCGGTATGCCTCGCAATGATCGATGAGGCCGTTACCGACCGGGCCAAACACCGCGCCATCCGCGCCGTTGTCGTGAAAGACGGAGTTCAATACGCTGATGTTCGTGGCGGTATAGATTATCTCCTTGGTATAGGTGCAGGTGGCGTCGAGCCCGGCTTTTTGGTTGTTGTAGGACTCGCAGTTATTGACGGTGATGTGGTCGACATAGCCAAAGACGCCCGTGCCGAGCTGGTAGTAACCGCCGGCGATGTAGATACCGTTCCAATGGCCGCCGTAGACTTTGCAGTTTTCCACGTTGATATAGGAGGTGGTGCCGCCATAGAGTCCCCTGATCTCCAGAACGGCCTTGGCATATTCGTCGGAATTCGGATCCAGGTCCTTGCCCGGGTCCACGTCAATGGGCAACGGATCCAAACCGGTCTGGGTCAATTCGAGGTTGCGGATATCCCAGTAGCTTACATTGCGCATGATGATGGCGCAGTCGGCGTTGCCGATAATCTTCGGCAGGTTGCCGGAGCCGTAGTCGGCCAGGGTGATGGGGGCGCCGGGAGCGCCGGAACTGGTGGGCATAAAGGCGGCCTCCTGCCATACGCAGCCGCGCTTGAGCAGGATCTGGTCGCCGGGGCCGTAGGCCTGAGCCGCCGCCCGGGCCAGGGTCCGCCACGGGGTCGTGGGGCTGGTGCCATTGTTGGCGTCGCTGCCCGCCGTGTCCACGTAATAGGTTACAGCCGCGCCGCGCACCAGCGTCGAGGCCAAAACGAGCATCACGAGGATCAGGGTCGCCAGGAAGCGGAGCTTCATTACGAGTTACCCTCCTTTTTGAGATTAGCCCACAATTATCTACCTTGGGCCGCGTCTTGGGTATGAGATCGCCCGGCGCCGCGCGCCGGTTCCACCACCTCCTTTCCGGCAGGGAGTCGTGAACTGCAGTGCAAGAATATGGGAATCCATTATATTATATTCGCCACGAGGAGCCGATTTCCTTCTCGATAGCTTCAAGGACGGGATGGGAACTCAAGTTCCGCCAGGTTGGCAAAGGCTCCTAAGAGAACTGCGGCAAGAAATCCCGGTTGGTCTCGAGTATCTCGGCAAGGAGGGGCCGGGCGAGGTCGTAGTCCCGGACCAGGGGGTGGGCGACGAGCGCCAGCAGAGCCAGATCCCTGTCGCCCTTGACCGCCGCCTCCACCGCGAGCTGTTCGTAGTTCTTGACCGCGGCGATGAGGCCCCAGACGGCCTGAGGCACGGCGGCCAGAGCCAGGGGGTGGATGCCCGCACGGTCGACCAGGCAGCCGATCTCGACCACCGCGTCGTCCGGGAGCATGCGGATGGCGCCGCGGTTGGGCGTATTGACGACCATCCATCTATCCCGGTCGTTATGGACGGCGTCCATCAAACCGATGGCCACCTCGGAGTAACCGCCCCCGCCCCGCTTGGACAGGGCCGCCGGCTTGGTCTCCTGCCCGGGATCGGCATAGGCGGCAAAGACCTCCTTTTCCAGTTCACGCACGACTTCACCGCGGGTCTTGGGCGCTGAGCGCAGCTCAACGACCTTCTTTGAGGTGTGGTAGTAGTAATGCAGGTACCCGCTGGGCAGCGCGCGCAGCTTCTTGATCAGCTCCGCGTCCACGGCGCGGTTGGCCGCGGCCAGACGGTCGAACTCCTCGCTGGTGAGCGGCCGCCCGTCGATGGTGAGATTGAAGGCGAAGTTCATGTGGTTGAGGCCGGCGTAATCGTACCTGACGCTGGCGGGGGGCACGCCCAAGACCTCGGCGGCCGAGACCTTTGGCCCGAGCCAGCCCGAGCATAGACCGGCGATCCGGGCCTTGGTATACTTCGTCACCGCCTCGGTGACCAGGCCCGTCGGGTTGGTGTAATTGACGATCCAGGCCTGCGGGCAAAAACGTTCCACGTCGCGGGCGATCTCCAGCATCGCCGGGATGGTGCGCAGGGCTTTGGCGAACCCGCCTGCCCCCGTGGTCTCCTGGCCGATGAGGCCGTATTTGAGGGGAATTTTTTCATCGTTGACCCGGGCGGCATTGCCACCCACCCGGATCTGGGTATCGACAAAGTCGGCTCCCTCGATGGCCGCGCGCCGGTCGACCGTGGCGGTCAATTCGACTTTGTAGCCGAGATGGCGGGCGAAACGCCTGCAGAAGCCGTGCACGATCCCGAGGCGTTCCTCGTCGATGTCCATGAGCGCGATCTCTCTGACCGGCAAATCTCCTTGCCTGCGCGCCAGTTCCTCGATCAGCTCCGGCGTGTAGGAGCTGCCCGCGCCGATGATGGCTATCTTCAAGCCCTTGGCCATGGTTATACCTCCAAACGGACTTGTTTCCTCATACCGAACCTGCTGATTCGAGTACGACATATTTGTGTGAAATCCTGTTCTGTATGTTAACTGGCGCATATGGCTCGGCCCATATCCGGCCACCGGCGCGGCGCGTCCGGTGGTCCCACCTCACCTGTAAAGCGGGAGAGGGGGGAGGGGTTGGTGTTCCCCCGGCAAGAGCTTTCGGCTATACGCGCCCGTGGCCCAGCACCCCAAAGGCGAGTGGGTCATCGCAACCATCCAGCAGAACGACGCTATCGTGGACGTGATCTCCGCCAACTTTTACCGGCCGTGGAACGTGACCAAGGACACGCTTCCGATCGTGCATGAGCGGATCGATCTCTACGACACCGACGGCGTGCACGAACCGGTCCATCTCGGCGAGTGGGGTCACTATAATTCAAGGGGTTACGAGAGTGTTTCCGGCGCGCTCAAGTGGGGCGAGGATCTGATCTGGCAGAGCAATTGCTTCGATTATCCCAACAGCAAGGGCGATATCAGTTCTATTTTCTCCCTCTACAACTGGGATGGAATGCAAGGTATCATCGCAGGCATCCCGCCCGCGACACCGGTAAAGACGGAGACCTACTATGCCTTTCGCACGATAATCCGCGGGCTGCAGGGCGGCAGGCCGATGTACGGGCA
>JBLNBS010000168.1:0-5492 GCA_050260175.1 Patescibacteria group bacterium
GCCCGCGCCCCTTGATGGGGTAGCACCTGTCCCCGCCGCATCTCGGGCAGAGCCAGCCTTCCGGCCAGCGCTTTGCAAAGAGGAAACGCGCGCAGTCCTCCTCGGCCGGGAAGCGCTGCTGGAACTCACGTATCGACGGGGGTTTGAACCTGTCCGCGCGGTTTCTGGCCATGCATGGCACCCACTTTCCACAAACATTTGTTCGTGTAGACCAATCTTATCACGAACAAATGCCGCAGTCAATGGGTTGCCGCGCCTGAGTTGAGGGGATACTTAAAGAGCCGGATATACCGCGCCGAAGGGCAGGACCGTGAATCCCAACGGCGAATGCTGGATCCACAGTCCATCACCCCGGTGGAGGTCTTGCCCATGCTTCCCAACCACGCCGCCCTCTTCGACGCCATCCCGCGCCGCCACTCCGTGCGCACCTTTTCATCCTCACCCATTCCCCGGGAGCATCTCGCGAGGCTCGAGGAGGCCTGCCGCCTGCGGCCCGCTTTTGCCGGCGGCGCCCGCGTGGCCCTCGTGGCAGAAGGGGCGGAACGCGTCTTTCCCGGCCTCGTCGTCAAAGGCGCGCCGGCATGTCTCGTCATGTTCGAAGATGCGTCCGCGCCCCGGGCCATGGAAGCCGCCGGCTACCTCGGGGAGTACGCGATCCTAACCGCCACCGCGTTGGGTCTCGGCACCTGCTGGATCAGCGGCACCTACCGACCTGCGGAGGCGGCGCGCCTCGCCCCGCGAGGGCCCAGCGAGAGGATCCTGGCCGCCTCGCCCCTGGGGTACCCCGCCGGCAAGAGCCTGGTGGACCGGCTCTTCAGCGCGGCCGCCGGCTCAAAAAAGCGGAAACCCCTGGCCGAGCTCCTCACCCCCGCGAGCCTGCCCCTCGACAGGGCGCCGGCCTGGGCGAGCATAGCTCTGGAGGCCGCCCGCCTGGCGCCCTCCGCCGCCAACAGGCAGCCCTGGCGGTTCACATTGCGCGCGGAAGGGATCACCGTCTCCACGTCGGCGCCGCAAGAGGGGCGGGGATCCGTCACCCAGCGGTTGGACTGCGGCATCGCCATGCTCCACCTGGAGCTCGGCGCCGCGTCCGCTGGGGTTGACGGCCGGTGGGTGCTGCTCGATCCCCCCGATCTGGCACTCTACGAAGCCTGACTCGCCCCGATGCCTCCGGGCATTCTTCTCGTCATGGAAAAAAATGAAAGAGGAGATCGCGGCTTTGGGGCGAACTGTCTAGGAAACGTTTCCAATCGTCAGGAGGGAGTATTATGTCGGGACGAAACCCTCTGCGCAGGTTCGTGCTGCCGTTCCTCCCTGTGCTCTTGGGGCTCGGGGGCATGGAGACCGGCGCGGCTTTCAAGGGATCGCTGCGCATCGACAACGCCCCGGCCGAGGTCTGGGACTACCGCGTCAAGGTGATGGGCGTCGCCGACGGTGGGCCCTGGGCCGAGCTCAGCCTCGTGGGCGGGGAGCGGCCGGTCGATTTCTCACCGCGCGGCGGTTTCTTTGAGGTGGAGATACCCCTCCTGCCCGGGGAGAACCTGATCAAGGCCGTGGGGCGGCTGGCGGATGGCAAGACGGTGGAGAGTGACCCGGTGCGTTTCTTCGTACCCCTCGGCCCGGCGGCGCACGGCGCGGAGTTGCCGTGGGTCACGGAGGACAGGCCCTCCGAGCCCGCGGCTTTGGCCGTGGTCTACGGCACCTGCGTCCACCTGCAGAGCGCCAGGGGTCTGGCCGGGGTCATCGACACCCTGGACAGCCTGGCCGCGCTTGGTTGCAATGCCGTCTGGCTGGCGCCCACCTTTCCCACGGGACGCGGCGGATACGGCTACGATGTGACCGATTATTTCGCCGTCAGATCTAGTTACGGCACGCTGGAAGAGATGCGGCGGCTGACCCGGGAGGCCCACCGCCGCGGCATACGGGTGCTCCTGGATCTCGTGCCCAACCACACCTCCTCCCAGCACCCGTACTTCCAGGACGCCCTGGACAAGGGGGAAAAAAGCCACTACCGGGATTTTTACACCTGGGAGTCTCAAACTGAACCACGCCATTACTTCAACTGGGACTACCTGCCCAACCTGAACTACGATCATCCCGAGGTCAGGCGGATGATGCTCGAGGTCGGCCGGTTCTGGGTGGGCAAGATCGGGATCGACGGCTTCAGGGTGGACGTGGCCTGGGGGGTTCAGGAGCGGCGCCCGGGCTTTTGGCGCGAGTGGAGCGCGGAGTTGCGCAAGATCTATCCCGGCCTGCTCCTCATCGCGGAGGCCTCCGCCCGCTGGCCCGTATTTTTTGAAGAGGGCTACGACGCGGCCTACGACTGGGACGACGGATTCCTGCCCGCCTGGCGGGAGGTCTTCGACCTCGAGAGCAAGGCCGTCGAGCGCCTCGACCGCGCGCTCTCGGACAGCGGCAGGGGCGTGCCGCGGGACGCGCTCGTCTTCAGGTTCGTGGACAACAACGACACCGGCCCGCGTTTCCACGCCCGCTACGGCCCGGACAAGGCCCGCCTGGCCTGCCTGATGCTCTGCACCTTGCCGGGCATCCCCTTAATCTACCTGGGGCAGGAAAACGGGGCCTCCTATCAGCCTTATGCCGGCATGGAACCCGTGACCCCTGGCGACGACACGGCTCTCACGGACCTCTACCGCCGCATGCTGGCCCTGCGCAAGCGCGAACCCGCCCTCCTCTCCCCGGCGTGGGAGCGCCTGGTAATCGATCCCGGGCAGCGCGCCTTTGCCTACCTGCGCAAGGCCCCTGGCGCCCAAGACGTGGTCGTGGTCCTGAACTTTAGCAGGCAGGGCGGAACCTTTACCGTCGGTCTGCCGCAGACCGCCGGGACGGGTGATCTCAAGGACGCCGCCTTCGGCCGCGCCGGGCGCCTCGAGGGGGGCAGGCTCCGAGTGGACCTCGACGCATACGGCGGCGCGGTCTTCATTTTGCCGCGGGGCTGACGCAGACGCCAGCGGCGGTGTGGGTTTTTCACGCCGCCCTCAGCGCAAGCCAGTCATGCTCACGGCAAGCTTGACGGGAGGGAATCAAGCGCGGCCTGCGAAGATCCAGCGGCAGTCGAGCAAGATGGAGGCTTGTACAATTGTCCAGGGAACTCGCTGCCGAACTTTGCAAGCAGGGCTGCGACCGGGCGGGCCAACCCGCGGCGCGCATCATGCTCAGGTCCGCCCTGGCCGGCGCCTATGTGGCCCTGGCGGCCCAGTTCGCCGTCACCACGGGTTTGGAGGCCCGGCCTGCCGTGGGCTTCGGCTTGAGCCAGCTGGCCGCCGGGTTGTCCTTCTCCCTCGGGCTCATCCTGGTCATCCTGGGCGGGGCCGAGCTTTTCACGGGCTGCAACCTTACCGTGGGCATGGCGGTCCTGGAGGCCCGGGTCAAGCCTTTGTCCGCCGCGCGCCAATGGTCCCTCTGCTACCTCGGGAACCTGCTCGGCGCCCTGGCCGTCGCCGCCCTGTGGGTGGGAAGCGGCCTCTGGCAGCAGGCGGACGGGGCCTGGGCGGCCAAGGCGGTCGCCGCGGCCGGGGCCAAGGCCGGGCTCGCTTTCTGGCCGGCCCTGCTGCGCGGCATCGGCTGCAACATCCTGGTCTGCCTGGCGGTGCTCTGCGCGGCGGGCGCCCGCGACACCGGCGGCAAGATCGCGGCCGTGATCTTCCCCGTCACCGCCTTTGTCGCCATGGGTTTCGAGCACAGCGTGGCCAACATGTACTACCTCCCCCTGGGGCTCTGGCTCAAGGCGCTGGCGCCGGGCCTGGCGGAGGCGGGCTTGACGGTCTTTTCGGCCCTGCGCAACCTGGCCGCGGTCACCCTGGGCAATATCATCGGCGGCGCCGTCCTGGTCGGGGGGAGCTACTTTTGGCTATTCGGCGCGCGCCCAACGGGGGCCCGGAGCAAGCCGGACATGCAAATCGGGGCGTAGCCTTTGCCGCCGGACCGGCTCCCGGCGCCGCCGCGGTTAGCGGCGGCATATTCTATTGGTATGGACCGGGCCTTCCTGCGCGTCATGACCTACAACATCCACGGGGGCTTGGACCGCCTGGGCCGCCCCTCACTCCTGCAGGCCGGCGAGACCATCGCCCGGTCCGGCGCCGCCTTGGCGGGGCTCCAGGAAGTGGAACTCGCCTTTCGCGCCCGATCCGGTTTTGCCGACCAGCCTGCCATCCTTTCCGCGTCGCTCGGGCTCGACTGCCGCTTCGCCCCAGCCTTGGATCGCAAGCCCGGCGCGAGAGGGAGCAAATTCGGCAACGCCCTGCTCAGCGTCTGGCCGGTGCTCCGTTCCTGGTCGTATCCCCTGCCCGGACGGGGCGAACCGCGGGTGCTCCTCGCGGGCCTGGTCGAAACGCCCGAGGGCCGGATCCACTTTCTCGTCACCCATCTCGGCCTGGACAGCCTCGACCGCGCCCTCCAGGTGCGGACGATCATGGCTCACGCGGCCCCGCTCCCCGGCCCGCTCATCCTGGCGGGCGATCTGAACGCCCCGCCCGGCGCCCCCGAGCTGGCGCCCCTCTTTGCGGTATGGCAGGAGGCGCAGACCGCCGCCGGGCTGGATCTGCCGACCTTTCCCCCGGCGGGGGCGCGCATCGACTACCTCTTTTTTTCGTCTCATTGGCGGATCCGAGCGGCGCGCGTCGTGCCCTCACCAGCCTCGGACCACTGGCCGCTCGTGGCGGACGCGGAGTTGTGATCCTCATCCCCTTGCCCCGTGCAGACCTGTGCTGAATAAGGAGGCTACCCATGGGCTCTTCAATCGAAGAACTGTTCCGGACCATCCCGTGCGGGCCGGTCGAGGCCTCCCGGCCCTTTGCCAACCGTCTGGACCCGGCCGGCGGCATCCTGGCGCGGGCCACCTCCGTGGTGGAGCGCCGCCTCGGCGACCTGGAGGCCGTCTTTGCCGACCGCGCGGCCTGGCAGGCGGCGGTCGCGGCGGGGGATCCCCTGGTCTACCAGGTGGCGGAGATCCGGGTGCCGGAGGAGGAGGGCCACCTGCTCCACTGCGTGACCGCGCTCCAGCCGGGCCGCGTGGGCCGGGAATACTATGCCACCAAGGGCCATTACCACGCAAAACGGGCCACGGCCGAGATCTACCTCTGCCTCGCGGGCGAGGGGTTCCTCCTCATGCAGGACGAGCGGGGGCACGAAGAGGCTCTGCCCATGACTCGCGGCGCCCTGAACTACATCCCCCCGTGTTTCGCCCATCGCACGGTCAATACCGGGGCTTCACCCCTGGTCTTCCTCTCGGTTTGGCCGGCCGACTCGGGCCACGATTACGAGACGATCGCCCGCGGGGGTTTCCGCATAGGCGTCGAGGAGGAGGGCGGCCGGCCGCGGGTCGTGCGGCGGGTTGCCGCCCGGGGCCGGGCGTGATATAATAGGCCTTGACGCCGGGATAGCTCAGCTGGCAGAGCGGCGCACTTGTAATGCGCAGGTCGTCGGTTCGATCCCGATTCCCGGCTCCACATGAAAACAGAAACGGCGGGGCTTTCCGC
>JBLNBS010000169.1:0-33729 GCA_050260175.1 Patescibacteria group bacterium
TCAATCGTTTTCCTTCTTCCCAAACACGCCCTCTTGTCTAAAAGCGGTGTGAAAAAGGCCGATCACCATCAACCCAGGGTTGAAACCCTGGGGCGGCTTTGGTACATCCCTGTACGTCGCACGCCCTTGAGCCCTTCCTGGGCGGGGGCGGCTTTGGTACATCCATGTACGTCGCACGCCCTTGAGCCCTTCCTGGGCGGGGCTATTCAGGAAAACACTCCTAAAACCCGTACGTCCTGTACGGGTTCGGTGTAACTTCGAAGACTATCCGAGCCCTGTCATGTCAGCCCAGGAAGGGCTTGAAGCCCGCGACGGACACGGCCTGCTCTGAGCCATCCTGGCTTTCGCAGGCTGTAGACAACATCCTGTCGAAGAGATGTCTCAAAGCGGGCCAGACAGGGCTTGCGAAAGGTCTTTCAGGTGTAGCCCCTTGGCACAAGGAGATTGCGCGACGGCAATAAAGGACCAGGCGCAATAATAAAAGCATCGGGCCGGTGCCGGCCTGATGCAGGAAAGACACCCCTCAAGCTCGAAAAAGACTGCGCGTCATTCGTCCCGTTTCTGTCTGGGGGAATCCGCTTGGTATCCTTCGATGTCGTGATCACGGTCAACAGCCCGGGCGAGGTGGCGGGCTGGCTTGCGCCCATGGCCGCCGCGCTCAGGTCCTGCCCGTGGGCCGGCCGCACCATCGTCTTCACCCCGCCCTGCACCTTTGCGAGCGGCTCCGAGTGCCGTGCGATCGGCGGCATGCCCGAGGTTGACCTGGTTTACGGACCCGGCGCGTTCGTCCGTTTCGTGCTCCTGGGCTTGCGCCCCCGCGGTTACCGGCCGGCCGTCCGCGGCGTGGTTCTCTTCCTGGGCGGCGACCTGGCCAACGCGGCCCTGCTCGCCAGGCGGCTCCGCTATCCCGCGCTCGCCTACACGGAGGGCCGCGCGGCATGGCTTTCCTCTTACGCGCGCTTTGCCCTGCCTTACGAAACCATGCGCGCCAAGCTCTTGGCGCGAGGGGTGCCCGCCGACAAGCTCGAAGTGGTCGGCAACCTCATGCTGGACGCTCCGTGGTCCGGATTGGGCGCGGACGAGGTCCGCGGCCTGCTCGGGATCGGCGGCCGGCCGCTCGTCCTGCTCCTCCCGGGCAGCCGCCCCGCGCACGTGGAGTACATGGCGCCCTTTCTCCTGGAGACGGCCGCCCGGATCCACGCGTTCGCGCCCGAAGCGGCCTTTGCCCTGAGCATCTCGCCCTTCGTGGACGACCGGCGCCTGGCGGAAGCCCTGTCCTCCCCCGGCGCGGACCGGTTCGGCCGGCCGGGTTCCTACACGCCGGGCGCGGCGGATGGGCCGGCGGGCGAAACGGATTGGGCCGCTCCCGGGCGCATCGGCATGGCGGGCGGGCCGGCGGTCATTGCCATGCGCGGACGCCAGCACGAGCTGATGGCCGCGGCTGACCTGGCGCTGACCATCCCCGGCACCAACACATTCGAACTCGCCCGCCACGGCACGCCCACGATCGTTCTCCTGGAGACCGGTTACCCCGAGCGAATCCCCCTGGAGGGCATACCGGGATTGCTCGGCGGGCTGCCCGTCGTGGGCAGAATCTTGAAACGTCACGCGCTGCCGCGGATCATGGCCAAGGTGCCCTTTGCCGCCTGGCCGAACCGCCTGGCGGGCGGGTATGTGGTACCGGAATTGCGCGGCAGGATCGAACCCGGCGCAGCCGCCCGCGCCGCGGCCGGGTTGCTGGCTGACGCGGAGGAACGGACGCGCATGAAAAAAAGCCTGCTCTCGGTCGTGGGCCAACCCGGCGCCTCGCATCGCCTGGCCACGCTCGCGCGCGAAGTGGCCGCAGCCCGTTTTGGGGAGCAATGACATACATGGCCATGCCCAATCTTTGGACGCCGACGGCGAAACGCCTCCTGGCCGAGGTCCGGCCCTACACGCGCCATTTCGTGCTGGGCCTTGTCTCCATGCTCGCGACCGTCGCCACGACGCTGGTCATCCCCTTCTTCCTCGGGGACCTATTCGACCGCGTGCTGCAGCGGGGTAATCAGTTGATGCTCAACGGCATCGTCATCGGTATCCTTCTCCTGGTCCTGATCAAAGGGGTATTCTCCTACGCCCAGAGATACAGCATGGCCTTCGTGGGCCAGAGGATCGTGGCCGATCTGCGCGAACGCACCTTCCACCACCTGCAGCGCCTCTCACTGGCCTATCACGAGTCGCACAAGTCGGGGGAGCAGATCGCCCGCGTCGGCAACGACATCGGGCTCATCCAGAACAGCGTCTCGACGGGCTTGGCCGAACTGATCCAGCACGTCCTTAACATCCTGGGCATCTTCGGTGCCATGTTCTACACGCACTGGCGCCTGACCCTAATCACCCTGGCCGTGGTCCCGGCGGCGCTCGTCCTGATCGCCAGGGCCGGGCGGCGCATCCGCATGTTCAGCCGGCGGCAGCAGGAAAGGACGGCCGAGCTTTTCGCGGTGCTGCAGGAAACCCTCTTCGGCATCAGGGTGGTCAAGGCGTTCACCATGGAGGAGGAGACGACGCGGAGGTTCATCCGCGAAAACGAGGCCAGCTTTAATTCCTCCATGAAATCAGCCCAGGCGGGCGCCCTGCTCACGCCAGCCATCGAGCTGCTCTTTGCCGGGGCGTTGGCTTTGATCATGTGGTACGGCAGCACCGAGGCCCTGGCCGGGCGGCTCACCGCCGGCGAGCTCCTCCGGTTCATCGCCTTGATCGGGCTGGCCGGCACGCCCCTGACCGGCTTGACGCGCACCATGCAGCTTTTCCAGCAGTCGCTGGCCGCGGGGGAAAGGATTTACGACCTGCTCGATCGCCACGCCGAGATCGCGGACCGGCCGGATGCCGTGGACCTCCCCAGGCTTGCGGGGCGCGTGAGCTTTCGCGACGTATCTTTTTCGTACCGGGAAGGCGTCACCGTCCTCTCCCACATTGACCTGGACGTCGAGCCGGGTGAGGTGGTGGCCGTCGTCGGCCCGAGCGGCTCGGGCAAGACGAGCCTCGTCAACCTGATCCCCCGATTCTACGACCCGGACGAGGGCCAGGTCCTGGTGGACGGTCACGATCTCCGCTTGGTGCGAGCGGAATCCCTGCGCGCACAGATCGGCCTCGTGCCGCAGGAGACGATCCTCTTTGGCGCGACTGTGCGGGAGAATATAGGTTATGGCCGCAAGGGGGCCACCATGGAAGAGATCGTCGGCGCCGCCAGGGCCGCCAACGCGCATGAGTTCATCACGGCCCTCCCCGACGGCTACGAGACAGTGCTGGGCGAGCGGGGCGCCTCGCTCTCGGGGGGGCAGCGCCAACGCCTCTCCATCGCCCGCGCGCTCCTCCGCGACCCGCGCATCCTGATCCTGGACGAGGCCACCTCCTCGCTGGACGCCGAGTCCGAGCGCCTGGTCCAGGCGGCGCTGGAGACTCTGATGTACGGCCGAACCACATTCGTTATCGCCCACCGCCTGTCGACTGTCAGGTTCGCCCAAAAAATCATCGTGCTGGACGGCGGCGTCATTGTCGAACGCGGCACCCACGACCAGCTTATAGCGGCGGGCGGACTTTATCGGCGGTTGTACGAGCGCGGGTTTCAAAACGACGTGGAAGGCAGGGAGGGGTGACGCCGCCATGAGGAAAGCGGCCTCTCCCGTGGCTCGATTGCTCCTCATCAGCAATGGGCATGGAGAGGATCTGATCGGCTCCGTGCTGGCCGCACGGCTAGTGGGCCGCGGCTTCGCGGTGAGCGCGCTCCCCCTGGTGGGAGTGGGCGAGGCTTACGCCGCCGCGGGCATACCCGTGGAGATCGAGGGCGTCAATCTCCCGAGCGGCGGTTTCGTCCGCCACGGCCTGCGTCATCTCCTGGTCGACGCGCTACACGGCGGCTTTTCCCTGACAAAACGGCAGATCCGCGCCTTAAAGATGGCCTCCCGGCGCGCCGACCTGACGGTCTGCGTCGGCGACTGCGTCCTGATCCTGGCCGCCCGCTTCTTCGGCCGCCTTCCCCTCGTCTTCCTGCCCACCGCCAAGTCGGATTACATCAACCCCCACTGGCCTATCGAGGTCAGGCTCATGCGCCGTTACTGCCGGATGGTTTTCCCGCGCGATGCCCTGACCGCGGCCTCGCTCTCGCGCCGGGGCGTCGCGGCTTCATTTGCCGGCAACCTGATGATGGACGCCCTGGAGTTCAAGGGTCCGGACCTGGCCTCCCCCGCGGGCGTCCGCACGCTCGCCCTCCTGCCCGGCAGCCGCGCGGAGGCTTACGGCAATATGGGCGAGATCGCGGACACGGTGCTCGCTCTGGAAGAGGAAGCCGGATCGGGCGAGTGCTTTCGCCACCTCGCGGCCATGGCTGGCGGACTGGATTTTGAGGGTTTCAGCGGCTGTCTGCGGCCCAGGGGCTGGCTCCCAGCCGCGGCCGCGCCCGGCGAAAGGGAACGCGGCATCACCGGCCACCTGGTTTACGGAGCGGGCGAGGCCGCTGTCAGGATCACTTTTATCCAGGGCAGGTTCGCGGATGTGCTGGCTGCCTGCGACGTAGTCTTGGGCCTGGCGGGCACGGCCAACGAACAGGCCGCGGGCCTGGGAAAACCCATCGTCACCTTTCCCGGGCGCGGACCGCAGATCACGCCCGGATTCGTGGCGGCCCAGAGCCGGTTGCTGGGCGAGGCGATCGCCGTGGTCGAACGCGAGCCGCGCGCGGCAGCCCGCGAACTCCTCGATATCCTGCGCGATGACGAGCGGCGGGCGCGCATGGCCCGCGCCGGCCGGGAACGCATGGGACCACCGGGCGGAGCGGAGCGGATCGCGGAAGAGATCGCACGGTTCATAAAGAACCGGCGCGATGTTGGATAGCTTGGAGGGGGGTTGCTCCTGAACGTCTCCGACCTGGTGCAGCGCGCGATCCTCAAAGGTTTGGCCGCCCTCCCGCTGGGGCTGGCGTACGCCGCCGCCGTGCCTTTGGGCATCCTCGGCTACCGCCTGCACGAGGCGGGTCCGCACCGCGGCGAGCTTCATACCCTGGTCACCAGGGCCCTGCAGGTGGACCGGGACGAGGCGGAGCGCATCATCCGGGCCAATTTCATCCACCTGATCAAGCTCTTGGTGGAAGACGCCAGGGCCGCCAAGCTGCGGCGCGACTGGCGCGACCGCGTGCGGATCGAGGGGCTGGCGAATCTCCAAACCGCCTTGTCCGGCGGGAAGGGCGCCATCCTGCTCTCGGCCCATCTCGGCAACACCGAGCTTTTGATGCGGGGCCTGCCTCTCCTGGGATTGAACGTCCACGCCGTGGTGCTGCGGCAACCGGCGGGCTTTTTCTACCGGTTCCTCGACGATACCCGGCAGGCATACGGCACCAAACTCATCTATACACAGGAACTTTTGACGCCGAGCGGCGTCAAGCGCACCCTCGCCATGCTCAGAGGCGGCGGCGTGCTTGCCCTGACGGGGGATCCATATGGGTACGGCAAAAACATGGTCCCGTTCCTCGGCACCCGCATGGCCATGCCGGAGGGGCCGGTCTTCTTCGCACGCCTGGCCGGGGCGCCGGTCGTCCCGCTCCTTATCCGGAGGATCGGCCGCGGCCATCTGATTAGCATCGATCCACCCCTCGATCTTCCCCTGCACGATGTCCAGGCGTCACTCGAACGCTGCGCCGCCATGATGGAGGGCTGGATCCGCGCCTACCCAGAGCAGTATTACTGGCTCATCCACCGGCCCAAGCGGCACGTCCGCCCCCTAAAGGAGACATGAGCGTGCAAAACGGGCGCGTCCTGCCCAGGGCATACGGGACGGCTACCAGACGCGCGTCCATGACTTCCTGCGCCGCTTCGATTTTTGGTCATCCCCTCGCTGCACGAATGGCATCCCCTCGTCCTGCTGGAAGGCATGGCGCATGTCCTACCCATCGTGACCTCCGCCGTGGGAGGGATCCCCGAGCTCGTGCGGGATGATGAGAATGGTCTGCTCGTGCTCCCCAAGGATACCCGCGCCCTGGAAATGGCAATCGCTTCTCTACTCGCGGACACTGAACTAAGACGAAGAATGCGCGCCGAGGCGCGCCGGACTTACGAAGCGGGCTTTACGGTCAGGCGGATGATTTCGGAGATGAGCGCGGCCTACAATGAGTTGTTGAGGTAAGATCCCAATAGGGAATTCGGGGAGCCCGCTGGGTTGAGTATTCCTCCAACATCAATCGGCGCGCATCATCGTAGGCTGCCAGTAACTCACGGATCTCCTCCGCCTTGGTACTACCGGCCTTAAGTTGCTTTAATTTAATCTGCAATTTCCGTCTTTTGTACGCAAGTTCCAAAAGAAGTAGTTGTAAGGCTAGCCACGACAAAGGGGCATAGAATCTCTTACAGTAATAGATATTACTGCGATAGGTTTCTCTTATTACTCTGAGTCTATTATGACGTTTCGCCCTACCACCGTAATGTATGACCGGAGCTTCGGGCAAATAGATAAAAAGGCATCCCAGTCGTTTGGCTCTCGTTCCCCAATCCAGATCATCGTTATAAAAGAAGTGGTTCTCATCATAGCCACCCACCCGGCGGAAAGTTTCCGCCCGGATCAGCGCGAAGGCGCAGCCGGGAAGATCGAGCCGGAATCGAGCATGCCAGTTAACGGGGCGTACCCGCCAGATATTCATCTTGGAGAATTGCCTGCTCCCATCAGGATTCAACATCGGCCCCCGAACGCCGTCAACGTGAGGATTCTGACTCAAGTAATTCACCATTGCCGTGATGGTCCCCGGGAGGACTGTGATGTCGCTATTTAGAACGAGGATGTATTCGACTTGTCGATGGCCAAGGAGATACCCTGGTTGTTCGCCTTGGCCAAGCCGACGTTCTCCTCGTTGACGATCAGTGTTGCCTCTGGAAAATCCTTGCGGACCATCTCGACCGTACCGTCATGGGAAGCGTTTTCAATCACGATCACCGAAAATGATACGGACAACCTGTGGGCCTCGTCATAGAGCGATCTGAGACATTCAGCCAAAAGGTCCCTGGTTTTGTAGTTTACCACCACTGCGGTTATTGAGCCTGTTCTCATCTTTCGCCCTTCCCGTTAATATCACTCGCTATCTTTCACTAGACCTTCCCCTTCGCCAGGGCCTCCCGCAAGCCGTCGGCGTAGGCGTGATTGCGGACGACGGTCATGATGAGGGAAAACAGCCGTCTCTTGCCCGTGCGTTCGAGCCAGGCCAGCAAGCGGTTCGTGCCCGGCTGGTCGGGCCAATGCCCGAGGGCGGTCAGGCGGTCGAGAAAGAAAAACCCGGGGTACATGGTCATCAACCTTACGTGCCGCGTGGGGTGTTTCTTGTAAAAGAGGAGCGCCATGTGGCCCCTTTCCTTTTCCATTCTCACCACGCTCGGCACGTCGGCGGCGCGCTCGGGCCGCTTCAGATGGTAGCTCAGAGCCTCGGCGCTCCGCGCGACGGCGAGCCCTAAGTTCCGCAGGCGTTGCCCCAGCTCCAGATCCTCCCAGCCGTACTCCACAAAGTCCGTGTCAAAGAGCCCCGCCTCGATCAACCGCGCCCGCGCCACGGAGACGTTGCCGGTGGCAAAGGAAGCCCGGGACATGTCCCTGATCTTGAATGGTTCGGAAAAGGGATTGCTGTGGTTGTATGTCTCGATGACACGCCCGGGCACGATAAGATCGGGCCGCTTGTGGGCGTCGAGGTGCGCCTGCACATAGCCCGGCACCACGACCATGTCGCTATCCAGGAAGATGACGAGTTCCCCCCGGGCCGCCAGGATGCCGGCGTTGCGCGCCCGGGCGCGGCCGGCGTTCTGCTGGTAAACGTAGTTGAGCTGCCACGGCGCCCGCTGTCTGAACTCCTCGATCGACTCGCGCGTGCCATCGGTGGACCCGTCGTCGACTACGACCACCTCGAAAGAAGCGGCGGCCGCAGTTTGATTGAGGAGGGAGGCCAGGGTTTTTGCCACCAGCCCCCTGCGGTTGTGGGTTGGGATGATCACGCTTGCCAGTAAATCCATGATCCACGCCTCTCGCATACCCGACTTCGCCTATCCGCGTTCCATCATCGGCCATGTCCTGCCAGAAGTCTATCATAGATCGCCGCCGTTTTCACGGCCATTCTGTCCACGGTAAACGTCGCGAGGAAACGCTCCCTCCCCTTGCAGCCCAGATCGCGCGCGAGCAAAGGATCGGTCAAGAGGCGAGCCAGCGCATCGGCCAGCGGTTCCGGCCGGCCCGGCGGCACCAGGAGGCCGGTCTCGCCATCCTTGACGACCTCGGCCAACCCGCCCACCCGGCTCGCGACCACGGGCAGACCCGCACGCATGGCCTCCACCGCCGCGATCCCCTGCGGCTCGGCGACGGACGGCAGGGCAAAGACGTCGAAAAGGCTGAAATACGGTCCGGCCTCATCCACCTGGCCCGCGAAGATCGTGTATCGGCCCGTGTATGCCGCGGCGATCCGCCTTAGCCTTTCTTCGTCCGCTCCTTTGCCGATCAGCACCAGCTGCGCCTCGATCCCCCGCTGATGCAGAATCGACACGGCCCGGATCAGGTGTTCCTGGCCTTTTGCACGCTCCAGCCTTGCCACGCAGCCGATCACGGGCGCGGTGCTTTCGATTCCCAGAGAGCGGCCCGCTGTCAAGGGCGGGTATCTGTTATCCGGAATGCCGTTATAGATCACGCTCAGCTTGTCCGGGTGCAAACCTTGCGTCAAAAGGAGATCGCGTTCGGCCATGGAGACGCAGATGGCATGAGCAGCGAAACGATTTCCCGCCCAGGCCGCCAGACGGTAGTTCAGGCGCATCGACGCCCCCTGAAAGCCGTGGATGGTAAAAAGCCGCGCGCATCCCGGCAAAAACGCGGCGCACGCCGCCAGCATCTCCGGGGCTGCGTGCACATGCACCAGGGCGGGAGGTTTTCTTACCCATGCCCGCAATTCCCGCACGGCCATGGCCAGGGAGGCGACCCCCGGCGCCGGGCGAATCCTTACGAAACGCTCGAAAGACAGCCGCTCCGTGCCAGGGGGCAAAAACGCCTCGCCTGGACCCGGCGGCGCGGCCAGGAGAAACGCGTAGCGGTCGCCAAGCGCTTGGAGGAGCAACGAGACATGACGCTCGGTACCTCCTAGCTCGAGATAGGGAAGTACGATGGCAATCCGTGGTTTTGCCATAAGTCTATCGCTTCCCAATTTGCATTTATGGATAATTCTGTAACAGTAGTTCGGTTGCCAGTTCTCTAAAGCTATGTTATCACCTTATCCAGGCTTCCACTGGGCGAAGATCGGCAAACCAAGAAGGTTGCCCGCGACCTACCATCGCAACCAGGGGACAATGACGCTATTTGCGGCCCTCGATCTCAAAGAAGACGTTCTGCTGGGTCACGGCAAGCATCGCAAGAGTTGGCACGAGTTGCTCGTGTTTCTCAAGTATCTGCGTTCCCGTTATCCCAAGAAAGAACGGCTCTATCTCATGCTTGACAACTTCTCGCCACATCATCGTCAAGAGATCAAGGATTGGATGCTTCGAACAAGGTGGAACTGGTTGTGGCTGCTGGTTACATCTTAGACCGGTCTCCGGCGAAGCGTTCTAATCGCGATCTCATGCTCCCCGAGTATTTCATGGATGGATCTATTATCCTCCAGGATCATGTTTAGCTTTTCTGTTATTTCTGTTTTAAATTCCGTGAGCATGGCCGTTTGTTGATATACAGTATCTAGCTTCTCCTCCATAACATCCTGTTTCTTTTCTATGTTTGACACTTCGCCTTCTATGTTTGACACTTTACCTTCAATATTTGTTGTTTTGTCTTCAATATTTGTCATTCTATCTTTAATATTTGTCATTTTGTCTTCAATATTTGTCATTCTATCTTCAATATTCGTCATTTTGCCTTCTAGATTTGTCATCCTGCTGTTTAGACTCGTCACTTTACCATCTATATTTGTCATCCTGTCGTCTAAACTGCCCAGTTTCTCCAAAACCGCCTTTTGAAAATCCTCGTTCGTCACCTTGTTTCACCCCCACAAAAAGCTTGGGCCATGCCGGACTGGCAATCCGCAACCTTTGATTGGTTTAACCTACTTCGCCCAAGCCGTTCGATTTCCTCTTGCGGCTGCTTGGGAGTCTATCCGAGTAGCGCAAGCACCCATATATCGTGGTACCGTGCAGCCTAAGATACCAGAGTTTGTGCTCCTCTGGCCGCAAATCGGGTTAGTCGCACAAACTCTTAGGGGTGATCGCGCTGGATCCGATCGATGCGACCCATAGGTATTTCTCAGGCGGGTTGAAGTTCATGCCGGGGCAATAGTTGCGCCCGTCCCTACCTCCGCTTCTCCATCCGGCAGATGAAGAACCCATCCGTGCCCGTCCTGTGCGGCCAGAGGTGGAGCCAGGGGTCGCTCCCGCAGAGGGCGCGGGCGGCTGGGGGCAGATGCGGCTCGAGGCGCGCGGGCGAGTAGTCGGTAAAGCTTTGGAGGAACCAGCGGATCTGCTCCTCGTTCTCCTCGGGCTCGAGCGAGCAGGTGCAGTAGACGAGCCGGCCCCCGGGCCTGACCATCGCGGCGGCGTTTTGCAGTAGCTCGCGCTGGAGGACGCAAAGCTTTCGCAGATCCCCGGGTGCGCGGCGCCAGCGGAGATCAGGGCGGCGGCGCAGGACGCCCGTGCCCGTGCAGGGGGTGTCGAGCAACACCCCGTCCGCCGATTCGTCCGGCCGGTACTCCCGGGCGTCCGCGGTGGCAGCGGTAACGCTTGTCAATCTCAGGCGGCGGCAGTTTTTACGGATCAACTCCACCTTGTGGGGATGATCGTCCAATGCGACGATGCGCGCCTGGTCACCGCCGAGCGCGGCCAGGTGCGTGGCCTTGCCTCCCGGCGCGGCGCAGAGGTCGAGCAAGAACTCGCCCCCTTTTGCCCCCAGGGCGTGTCCGGCCAGCATGGCCCCCTCGTCCTGGGCTGTAAAGTGTCCCTCGCCAAAACCCGGCAGGCTTTCCACCGCCCGGCCCGCCGCGAGGCGGATCCCTTCGGGCGCAAAGGCCGCCGGTTCGGCCTTGATCCCGGCCTCACCCAGGGATGCCAGGAGGCTCTCCCTGGATACGCGCAGGGTGTTAACCCTCAGGGTTACCGGCGCTGGCTCGTTGTCCGCCGCGGCCAGGTCGGCCGCCTCCGCCTGCCCGAGACGCGCCAGCCACCGCTCTGCCAGCCAGACCGGGTGCGAGAGCGTGATGGTGAGGAGGCCGAGAGGATCATCCGGCCCGGGCAGCAAGAGCGAGGCGCGGCGGCGCAGGAAACCGCGGAGCACGGCGTTACAGAGGCCCGCGAAACCGGGGTACCCCTCGGACTTGGCCAGATCCACCGCCTCGTCCACCGCGGCGTAAGGGGCATCATCGGGGCGCACCTCCAGCTGGTAGGCGGAGAGCCTGAGCAGGTTCAGGACCGGGGGCGGCAGGCGATGGAGGGGCCGGACCACAAGCAGGCCGAGGAGGTAGTCGAGCCGCGCGCGGTGGCGCAGGGTGCCGTAGACCAACTCCGTGCAAAAGGCCCGATCCCGCGCATCGAGCGGGGATCGGGCCAGCACCTCGGCTAGGGCCAGGTTGGCGTACGCGCCCCCGGCGCCCACCCTGTTCAGGACGGCCAGGGCCGCGCCGCGCGCGGTTTTTTTAGTCACGCCTGCTCTCCCGCAGGAGAAAGAGGCGCAGGAGCGTGAGCAGGGCTACGGCCGTGGCGGCCAGGTAGGTCAGGGCCGCGGCGTTCAGGACCTTGCGCGCCCCCTCCAGTTCCTCCCCCCGCCCCAGGGCGCCGCTGGTCTCCAGCATGGCCAGGGCGCGACTGCTGGCGTTGAACTCCACGGGCAGGGTGATGATCTGAAAGGCCACAGCCACGGAGAAGAGGATGATACCCAGGTTCATAAGGAGCAAGGACGAAGTGCCGCCGAAGATGAGGCCGATGAGAAAGATGGGCATGGCCAGCGTGGAGCCGAGGTTGGCCACGGGAAAGAGGCTGTTCCTGAAGCTCAATGGGGCATATCCCGTGCCGTGCTGGACTGCGTGGCCCGCCTCATGCGCCGCCACCCCCAGTGCGGCCAAGGAATTGCCGTGATAGACGTCGGGCGAGAGACGCATACGGCGGCGGCGGGGATCGTAGTGGTCGTTGAGCCGCCCGGGAACCAGCTCCACCGGCACGTCGCGCATGCCGTTCTGGTCCAAGAGTTCCCTCGCCACCTGTGCCCCGGTGAGGCCGCTACGCGCCGCGATCTTGCTGAACCGGGCGAAAGCGCTCTGCACCTTGATCTGCGCGTACATCGAAAACGCGAAGGCCACGAGGAGCAGGATCATGATGCGCCCATCGAGCCCGTAGAATCCGTAAAAACCGAACGGCATGAGCCTCAACTCCTTTTTTACCGGGATCGGTAACCGCGTGCCTGCTTGATCAACCCGCCGGCTTTCGTCTATCAGCCTTGATGACCTTGAGGTTTTGGCTTTTTGACTCTCGGCTTGTTTTATTCTCCCCAACTACCCGAGCCGTACGCCCGGGAGCAGCCGGCGACCGCGGGCGTATGCCTCCGCGGGCATCAGCCGCCCGCCCTCCGGTTTGACCAAAAGCAGGCGCAGGGCGCCGTCGCCGCAGCGCACCAGGATGCCCCGGCCGATCTCGAGCACCGTACCGGGCGGCGCCTTAGCGTCCGAAGCTTCAGCGGCGGTCCTCGCGATCTGCAAACGCCGGCCAGCGTGGAAAGTTTCAGCCAGGGGAACGGGCGCCAGCGCACGCACGAGATTGTGCAGCCGCTGCGCGGCTTCGCGCCAGGAAAGCCGGGCCTCCTCCGGCCGGAGCTTTGGCGCCGTGGTGGCCTGCGCGCCGTCTTGCGGCACCGGAGTGAGCCCGGTTTCGGTTATCGCGGCCAAGGTTTCGACCAGGAGCCCGGCTCCCGCCTCCGCCAGGCGATCCTGCAGCTCGCCCGCGTTCTCGTCCGGGCCGATCGCCATCACGCGGCGGGTGTAGACCGGCCCGGTGTCCCAACCCTCGTCCAGCCGCATGACGCAGACGCCGGTGCGCGTCTCGCCCGCCATGAGCGCCCGCTGGATGGGAGAGGCGCCGCGGTATTTCGGCAAAAGCGAGGCGTGAACGTTCAGGCAGCCCAACCGGGGAAGATTGAGAAGCCAGGGGGGTATCTTTTGGCCGAACGCGACGACGATCACGGCGTCCGGAGCCAGGCCCGTGATGAGCCGCTCCGTTTCGGGGTTGTCGATCCGCTCGGGTTGCAGCACCGGCAGGGCCAGGGCGTCAGCCGCGATCTTGACGTCCGGCGGAGCGAGGCGCCGCCCGCGGCCGCGGGGGCGATCCGGCTGCGTGACGACGAGGAGGATCTCGTGGCCAGCCTGCCATAGCGCCGCGAGCGAAGGCCGGGCGAACGCGGGTGTGCCCGCAAAGATGAGCCGCAGGCGCGTCATCCCGGCTTCCTCTGATCCGGATCGAGCCGGTCGATGAAGAGGATTCCGTCGAGGTGATCGATCTCGTGCTGCAAGGCACGGGCAAAGTAGCCGCTGGCCTCGACCCTTTCCAACCTGCCCTGGCGGTTCATGCCCTCGACCACCACCCGGGCCGCCCTGGTCACATAGCCGCTCCTGCCCGGGATGGAGAGGCACGCCTCCACATCCCGCTCACTCCCCTCGGCTCTGGCGATCGCGGGGTTAAAGAGAACCACCAGTCCCTGGCCGACATCGACCACGATCAACCGCTCCGGGACATCGACCTGGGGCGCGGCCAGGCCGACGCCCTTGGCCTCGTACATAGTCTCGATCATGTCCCGCGCGAGTTTGGCGAGGCGCTTGGTCAGCTTGCCAACGGGTTTAGCCTTGCGGCGCAGCACGGGATGGCCCTCGGTGACGATCTGCAGCACTGCCAATAACAAGCGACCTCCTAAAATGATGTGAAAAACCACGTATTTACCGCAGAGACCAGAATGTACCAAAACATCATTCTCCTCTGCGGCTACGACTCTGCGGCTCCGTGCCTCTGCGGTTCATAGGATTCAGAGTATTGGACAGATTAGGCAATATGCCGGCTTCATGTGGTTAAGACGGTTTGGGTTGCCGTACCCGTCCGATCATAGCACCGTATTCGGATTGACGTCAAGCACGATGGAGACCCGGTCGCCGCGCCTTTCCTCGCGCGCGCGGGCCACGGCCTCGCTGAGCACGCCGCCTATTTCCTGCAGGCCGGCCGCCTTGATCAGGAGATGAAAGCGGAAACGGTTCTCGACCCGTTTGACCAGCGCCGCCGTGGGACCAAGGATCTCGGCGGCGGCGCCTGCGCCCGGCCGGCCCAGGGCGGCCCGCAGGCGCCCGGCCAGGGCCTCCGCCGCGCGCCAGGTCGCGGCCTCGTCCGGCCCCGCGAGGCCGATGCGGACCAATTCCCCGTAAGGCGGGTAGCCCGCGGCCCGCCTGATTTCCGTCTCCTTTTGATAGAAACTGTGGTAATCGTGCCTAGCGGCGCAGGCGATGCTGTAGTGACCGGGATTGTACGTCTGCAGGATGACCCTCCCCGGGGCCTCCCCGCGGCCCGCGCGGCCCGCCACCTGGGTCAGGAGCTGAAAAGTGCGTTCTGCGGCCCTGAAATCAGGCCGGTTGAGGCTGGCATCCGCCGAAACAACGCCGACCAGGGTCACGCCGGGCAGGTCAAGGCCCTTGGCCACCATCTGGGTGCCCACGAGGATGTCGATCCCGCCTTTCCGCAGCTTTTGGTAGACCTCCTGGTGGGCGCCCTTGTGCGCCGTGGCGTCCTGGTCCATCCTGGCCACCCGGGCCTTGGGAAAGAGGGACGCCACCTCCTCGCAGAGCCTTTCCGTGCCGAGGCCGAAAAACCCTATCCTGCGGCCTTGGCACGCGGGGCAGGTCTCGGGCACGGGAAGGACGGCGCCGCAGTAGTGGCAGAGCAGGACGGTCTGGCCCCGGTGGTAGGTGAGGGCAACGTCGCAATGGCGGCAGCGCAAGGCATGGCCGCATTCGCGGCAGATGACGAACGTGGCGTAACCCCGCCGGTTCAGGAGGAGGATCGACTGCCCCCCCGCGGCCAGGGTCTCGGCGAGCGCTTCCCTGAGGCGCGCGCTCAGGGCGCCGGCTTTCCCGGTACGTGCCTCCTCGCGGAGGTCGACCGTTTCCACAGGGGGCAGGGGCCTGCCGCCGGGCCTCTCCGGCAGGGAAAAATACGCGCCCAAGCCGCGCGCGCAGTAATGCATGGCCTCCAGCGAGGGCGTGGCCGAGCCGAGGATGACGACCGCGCCCGCCAGGCGGCCGAGTTCGATCGCCGCCTCCCGGGCGTGGTACCTGACGCCGTCCTCCTGTTTGTAGGCCTGGTCGTGTTCCTCGTCAAGGACGATGACACCGAGCCGGTCCAGGGGGGCAAAGAGCGTGGACCTGGGCCCGACGACGACGTCCGCCTCGCCTTTGCGTATCCTCTCCCACTCGTCCAGGCGCTCGCCCACGCTGAGCCGGCTGTGGAGGACGGCCACGCGTTCCCCGAACCTGGCCGTCACGCGCTCGACGGTCTGCGGGGTGAGACCGATCTCAGGGACCAGGAGGAGCCCGGTCCGCCCCGCGGCGGCCGCCAGGGAAAGGGCGCGCAGGTAGACCTCGGTCTTGCCACTGCCGGTGACGCCGTGCAGGAGCATGATGCCGCCGCCGCTCAGATGCCCGCCCACCCAGGCCACGGCCTCGGCCTGGGCCGGCAAGAGATCGGGCGCCGTGCCACATACGGCGCTTGCGCGCTCGAGCGGTACGCGCCGTTGGATGGCCGCCTCCACCG
The DNA here is from genome assembly GCA_050260175.1 of Patescibacteria group bacterium. GTDB lineage: Bacteria > Bacillota > UBA4882 > JAAYXC01 > JAAYXC01 > JBLNBS01. Next base: position 15,792 of record JBLNBS010000169.1, read on the forward strand.
CCAGGCAGCCCGAGGCCACGAGGCGGTCGAGCACGCTCGCACCCACGCCACAGGCGGCCATGATCTCGGCTCTGGACACAGGCCCTCCGCGCGCGTCCAGGTAGGCGAGGACCCCGGCCTGTTTGGGCGTGGGCCGCGCGGGACGCTTGCCGGTGGCACAAAGCAGGTTCACCCGCCGCTCTCCAGGCTTCTTTCTCTGCCAGGGTTCTCGCCAGCCGAGGTATCCTTCGCCCAGCATCACCTCGACCTGCTGGTAGAGAGGACCCAGTTCCTTTTTTAGCGGCCCGGCGGCGCGTCCCCCCCGTTTCAGGCCGGTCAGGGCTTTGTGCAGCCGCGCGGCTTCGTGCGGCGGCAGGATGAAACGGCTTAGGCGGCGTTCCACCTCGAGCCAGGGCGCGGCGGGAACGATCCGCCTGGCGCCCGTGCGCGCCACGCCGGGCGGTAAAAAAAGGCTCCAGGCGTCGCAACGCCGGCAGAGGAACCTCGCGGCGAGCCACTCCGCCAACGCGGCGTGGCGCGGCGAGACGATGGGGGCCGCATCGAGCAACTCGTGGATTGGGCGAAGAGCGAGACCGGGGGGCGGCTCGCCAAGCGAAAGGACGAGGCCGGAGATATGCCTCCCCCCCAGCGGCACGACCACGCGCGATCCCGCGGCCACTGACTGCGCCATGCGATCGGGGACGAGATACGAGAGGATGCGATCGGAACCAGCCGCTCCCCTCTCGAGCAGGACATCGGCGCTCTGGGGCATCAGAGGCCCCGCCCGGCCCGGAGGGAAAGGACCGCGTCCGCGACGGCCCAGGCGGCCTCGTCCTTGGGGAGGAGGGGGAGCGGACGCTCCCCGCTGGCGGTAAGGAGGTGGAGCTGGTTCTTTTCCGCGCCAAAGCCGCCGCCCGGCAGGGTGACATCGTTGGCCGCAACGAGATCCGCGCGTTTGCGAAAAAGCTTTGCCCGCGCATGCGCCACGAGATCCTCCGTCTCGGCGGCAAAGATGACGAGGGTCTGCCCGGCGGTCTTCTTTTCGCCCACCGCCGCAGCGATGTCCTCGGTCGGCGCCAGGGACAGGGAGAGGCCCTCCTCCCGCTTGAGCTTGCGCCCGCTGCGGACGGCGGGCCGGAAATCGGCTGGCGCGGCGGCCATGACGATCACATCCACGTCCGGGAGGCGGGCGAGCACCTCCCGCCCCAGATCGGCGGTGGTCTGGACGGCGACCGGCTCGATGCCTGGCGGCGCCGGCACCTCCATCGTCCCGGCCACCAGGGTCACCTCGGCGCCCCGCATGGCAAAGACCCTGGCCAGGGCCACGCCCATCCGCCCGCTGGACCTGTTGCCCAGGAATCGCACGGGATCCAGTTCCTCGCGCGTGCCGCCCGCCGTCACCAGGACGCGCAGGCCCTCGCAGTCGCCGGGGCCGAGGAGCTTTTCGAGGGCAAAGATGATGTCCTCGAGCGGCGCCAGGCGGCCCGCGCCCACGCTGCCGCAAAGAAGGCGGCCCGTGGCGGGCCCCACCACGGCCACGCCCCTCTCGCGCAGGAGGGCCAGGTTCGCGCGGGTGGCCTGGTTCTCGTACATACCGGTGTTCATCGCGGGCGCCAGGAGCACTGGTTTGCGGGTGGCGAGGACGATCGAGGTCAGGAGGTTGTCCGCTAGGCCGTGCGCCAGCTTGGCGATGGTGTTGGCCGTGGCGGGAACGACGGCGACCACGTCGGCGCGTTCCGCATAGGCGACATGCTGGACCTCAAACCCGGCCGGGGGCGCGAAGAGATCCGTGGCCGCCGCAAAACCCGTCAACTCGCGAAAAGTCAAGGGGGTGACGAACTCACAGGCCGCGGCCGTCATGACGGCGCGCACCTCGGCGCCGCGCTGCCGCAACGTGCTGGCAAGCTCCGCGGCCTTGTACGCGGCGATGCCGCCTGTCACCCCTAGGACCACCGTCCTGCCCGACCAGGACCACACGTTGCGCCGCCTCCTTGGCGTGCTAATCAGAGGGGGCGACCGGCGGTCGCCCCTACTTGATTCCACCCTTGGGCCTCTCGTATTTCAAGAAGCCGTCGTTGATCTCCTCAAGGGCAATAGTCACGGGTTTTCGCGTTTTTTCCACCGCGTCCGGATCCGTGATCTCCAGAATCTGCCGCGCCCTCTTGGCGGCCGCCACGACCAGGGTATACCTGCTGTCCACATGCTTGATGAGCTCATCCAGGGGAGGATACATCATCATGCGCGCCCAATCGAGCCTCCTCATCGCCCAGCAACTCGTCAAGGAGCGAATCCAGGTTCTGGCGCCGCACGGCGCACGCCTCTGCCACCAGGATGCTCCTCACCTGTTCGCTGGCGATCTTCAGGTCCTGATTCACGACGATATAATCATAGCTCTTCAACGACTGGAGTTCAATACCCGCGTTGGCAAGACGTTTTTCTATCTCGGACGCGCCGTCCGTCCGCCGGTTCGTCAATCTCCGCCGCAGTTCCATGAGGGACGGTGGCAGGAGGAAGATCAGCACCGCTTCGGGTTTCTGTGCCCGCACGTTGAGCGCGCCGGTCACGTCGATATCCAGAATAACCGTTTTGCCTCGGGAGATTGCCTCTTCCACGAACCGTCTGGGTGTGCCGTAGTAATGATCGTACACCCTGGCTGATTCCAGCAAGTCTCCCTGGGAACGAAGACGGGCGAACTCTTCCTCGGTGGCGAAGAAATAATCGCGCCCATCGACCTCGCCCGGACGCGGCGGCCTGGTCGTGACGGAGATCGAGTAGACCAGACCGGGATGGATACGCATGAGCTCGCGCAAGACGGAATTCTTGCCCGTTCCCGAGCAACCGGAGATCACGACGAGCATTCCCTGGTCCGGCAGGTTCATTTACTCTCTTGTCTTCCCTCAGTCCTCAGGATCCATGGCGGGCTCCTTGGAACTCAGGCGATGAGCCACTGTCTCCGGCTGTACCGCCGATAGGATGACGTGATCGCTGTCGGCGATGATCACCGCCCGCGTCCGTCTGCCGTATGTGGCATCGATCAACATGCCCCGATCCCGGCTCTCCTGGATGATGCGCTTGATGGGCGCGGATTCCGGGCTGACAATGGCCACTATCCTGTTTGCAGCGACGATATTGCCAAAGCCTATGTTGATTAGTTTTATCTCCATTCCAAAGGAGCCTCCTTCCCTCCTAGTCGCCCAGCCGCTCCAACAGCGCCTGTTTTTGCCGGCTCCCCAGTCCCTGCACGCGCCTGGTCTCATTGATGCCGATATCCGTCATGATCTTGCGCGTACGGACCTTGCCGATGCGCGGCAGCGATTCCAGCAGGTAAGCAACGCGCATCTTGGCTACCACGTCGTCGTTGATGTTGGCCAAAACCTCGCGGATGGTCGTCTTGCCGTTTTTCAAGTTCTGGCGGATTCTCGCTCGCTTGCTGCGGATCTCCTGGGCCTTCTTGAGGGCTTTCTTCTTTTCCTCCACGCTGAGCCTGGGTAGGGCCATCGGTAATCTCACCTCCCTATTCTAGGTTCTGGATTTGTTCCCGGGTCTTTTCCAATTCGGCCTTGATCTCGATGACGGCCTGCGCGATGGACAGATCGTTGGCCTTGGCGCCGATGGTGTTGATCTCGCGGTTGATCTCCTGGACGATGAACTCGGACTTGCGGCCAAGGGCCTCATCCCCGGTCAATGTCTCCCGGAACTGGGCTAAATGGCTACGGAGCCGCACCAATTCCTCTGTGATGTTGCATCGATCTGCAAAAATCGCCATCTCCTGGGCCAGCCTGTTCTCATCGACCGGTGGCTGATTCAGGATCTCCGCCAGGCGCTTTTGCAGTTGCGCCATATACGCCTCGGGCACGGCGGGCGCCCTGGCCGAGATCGCGTCGATCAGGCTCTCGATCCTCTTGAGCCGGCCCAGCAGATCAGCGGCCAACTTCTCCCCTTCGGTCCGCCGCATGGCAGTGAGTTCGCCAAGCGCCGCGTGGAGAGCCTGCGAGAGTCCGTCCCACAAGGTTTCTTCCGTGATGGCGATGGGCTCGATGATGAAGAGGTCGGGCAGTTGCAGGAAATGTTCCAATCTTGGCCGAGCCGGCAGTTTGAAGCGATGCGCCAGCTCCAAAAGGGCGTCATGATAGCCCTGCACGAGGCCGTAGTCCACTCTCACGCTGCTGGTGCTGTTCGCGGTGGCCTCAAAGTGGACGGTGGCGTCAACCTTGCCCCGGGAAAGCCGTCCGGCGATCGTCCGCCGCATGCGCTCCTCGAATTGATTGAGGGCGCGCGGCAGGCGTAGGGAGATCTCGAGGAACCTGTGGTTGACCGAGCGCAATTCGATCCTGATGGCCATGAGCGTCGAGGAGTACTGCCCGCGGCCGAAGCCGGTCATGCTCAGCGCCATCAGTAGGGTCCTCCAGAAAACAAGGTGCCATGGATCAAAAACCCTGCTCAGAGGGGAAATGGATAATCCAGATCCTATTATTCCACCCTGATGGGTAAACTCCTTCTTGACCGAGTAAAAAATGTAGCTTGGTTTATTTACGGGAACTTTTGCGCCCGCCCGCCCGTTGGTGCGACAAGAAATAAAGCGGCGCGGGCGGTAAGGAGGTTCCCGAACATGACGGATGCAGGCTGGCGTAAATACTTCCCCTTTGTCCTAGTGGCGGTGGTCAGCTCCCTCGTCACCGCATCCCTCTTCCTCTTCGTCGAACATCTGGGGCCGGCGCCAAAACCGGCGGCCCCGCCCGCAGCGGTGCGGCCCGCCGCGCAAACGCGGTACGAGGTGGGTGACAACGCTTTTATCAACGCCCGCCGCCGCGTGGAAAAGGCCGTGGTTTACATCGACGTGCAGACCGTCACCCGGGCTCCGCTCATCCCGGACGATAACGACTTCTTCCCCTTCCTCTCCCCGTTTCGGGAGTTCTTCGGCCCCCAGGTCAGGAAGGGTACGGGTTCCGGGTTCATCTTCCGTCAGGACGGCTACATCCTGACCAACGCCCACGTGGTGGACGGCGCGCAAAAACTCCAGGTCACCCTGGCGGACAAGCGCAAGTTCCCGGGGAGGATCCTCGGCATGGACCGCGAGCTCGATCTCGCGGTGGTCAAGATCGAGGCCGACCGCCTGCCCGTGGTGACCATGGGAGACTCGGACCGCCTCGAGGCGGGACAGTGGGTGCTGGCCATCGGCAATCCCCTGGGCTACCACTACACCGTTACGGCCGGCATCGTCAGCGCGCTCAACCGCTCGCTGGATCCGGACAAAAAGGGCTACCTCATCCAGACGGATGCGGCCATCAATCCCGGCAACAGCGGCGGGCCGCTCATCGACCTGGCCGGCAACGTGGTCGGCATCAACGAGGCCATCCGGGCCGATGCGCAAGGAGTCGGTTTCGCCATCCCCATCAACATGGCGAACAAGAGGCTAAAGGAGCTCTCGAGCGGGCGCGGCGGCGGCGAACAGGCTGCAGGCCGCCCCTGGATGGGCATCACCATGGGCGATCTCAAGAATCTCTCCGCGGATGTACGCCGCGAATACAACATCCAGGCCGGGGAGGGCGTGTTCATCGCCCAGGTGGTGGCGGACGGACCGGCGGACAAGGCGGGCCTGGCGGCGTTGGATGTCATCGTCTCCATCGATCGCCGCCCCGTCAAGGACATGGAGTCGGTTCAAACCCTGGTGCGGCGCGCTAAGGTCGGCCAGGTCCTGTCCGTGCTCGTCAACCGGGCGGGCAGCTTCAAAGTTCTGCGGGTCAAGCTGGAAGCAATGCCGGCCCGGTATATCGAGCGCTAGGCGGTGTACTTGACAGTCCCGCCGCCGCCGGCCTAGAATGTAGAGGATCGGGCGTATGCCTGGCGAAAGGAGGGCGCGCATGGAGCGAGTCGATTCACTGGCTATGACCGGTGTGTCTGCTGATCCGGTGCGGGAGTTCGAGGCCCTGGCCGGCATGCACCAACGCGCCCTGTACCATTTTGCCCTGCGTCTGACGGGAGACGAGCATGAGGCGGAAGACCTGCTCCAGGAATCCCTCCTGCGGGCCTTCCGCTCCTTTGACCGGTTCGCGCCCGGCACATCCTTCGATCGCTGGGTTTTTCGGATCATCTACCACCTGTTCGTCGACGGTTACCGGCATCGCAAGCGGGCCAACCTGCGCACCGTGTCGCTGGACGAACCCATCTCCTCCGAGGACAGCGAAATGCCGCGGGAAGTCCCGGATCGCCGCGCGGGCCCCGAGGAACAGGCGCTCACCGGCGAGTTTCATGCCGAGGTTAAAGCGGCCCTGGCTCTTCTGCCCGCCGATTTCCGCACGGCCGTGATCCTCTGTGACATTCAAGGCCTCGCCTACGAGGAGATAGCCCAGATCATGAACTGTTCCATTGGCACGGTCCGTTCCAGGATCCATCGCGGCCGCCGCCAGTTGCGGGACAGGCTCCGTCCATATCTGCCGGGAGTATACGCGGCCGGCGCGGCTGCCGGCCCCGGGAGCGCAAACCCCGGCGGCAGGTAAATTTTGGCGACGTAAACGTACTAAAGCCACTCTTTGTCGGACAGACTCCTGGGGCACGAAGGGAGGCCGACCCGCGTAAATGAACTGCCAGAAAGCGAATAGCCTGCTCTCGGCCTATCTCGATCGCGAATTGACGCCCGAGGAACGCCGGTTACTCCGGCTCCATCTATTTGACTGCCAAGAATGCGCGGATGAACTGCGCGATCTCGAGCAGGTCAAAACGGCCCTTGGCCGCCTGACTCTGACGCGCATGCCCCAGATCCTACCCTGGCTCAGGGCTCAGTTGGCGGCAACCGCCGATCTGCAACCGGCGCCCGTACTCGTCTGGCAGCACACCTGGTTCCGGCGGATTTGCGCGGCCGCGGCGCTGCTGCTCATGTTCGGCCTGGGTTCCTGGATCCTCCTGCCCCAGCGGCGGAACGGTCCCGCGCAGGACGGCAACGCCTTGCCCTCGCTGCCCGACGCCAGATGGGTGGACCTGCGGCGAACCGTGCCCTGAAACGGGGAGCGTGATGCGCGGTATAAAAAGAGCCTCCGCGAATGCGGGGGCTTTTCGTACGCGCGGTGACCGGGGGCGGGGATTTTCTGCTAGAGCCGTGTCACGCGGTCCACGCCGATCTTGTCCGAGCCCTGAGGGACAAAGGTCTTACAGCAGGTTTCCATGCAGTTCCCGGCCTGGGTTGGGGTGAGGCGGCCCGCCATGGTCGCGTCCACCCTGTCAGGCTGTTCGGCGCCGAAACGATCGGAGGTGATCACGATCTCGTTGGCGTCGCAGAGGTTTCCCTGCTTCCAGTAGTGGCAGTTGTCCACGATGCAGTGGATGTGTTGATTCACCGTTTCCCATCCCTTTTACCGGCGAAACGCCGTGGTGATGCCTCTAGTTTGGCCGGCGCGCAGGCGTTTATCCGCCCTGCCTGATCTCTCTCTGCGCCCGTAAATGCTCGCGGTAGGTCGTGGAAAAGACGTGCGTCCCGTCGGGGCGGGCCACGAAGTACAGGTATTTGCCGGGCGCGGGGTACAGGGCGGCCAGGAGCGAATCCAGGCCCGGGCTGCAGATGGGGCCGGGCGGCAGCCCGCGGTAGAGATAGGTGTTGTAGGGGGAAGCCACGTGCAGGTCCTGGTAGAGCAGGCGTTCCTTGTGCCCGCCCAGCGCGTACTGGACGGTGGCGCAGGATTGCAGGGCGATGCCCGCCCGCAGGCGGTTGTAAAAGACCGCGGCAATCTTGGGGCGATCCCCGGCCAGCTTGGCCTCGCGCTCGATGATGGAGGCCATGATGACGATCTCGCGGATCGAGCGGCCCATGGCCCTGGCCCTGGCCCGCAGCTTGTCTGAGACCACCTCGTCAAAACGGGCGGCCATGGTCCGGATGATACCGTCCGCCCCGGTGGCGTTGGAAAAGAAGTAAGTATCGGGAAAGAGGAATCCCTCGAGCGTGGCGCGGGCATCCGGGGCCGCTTCCTGGATGAGTTCCGGATCCGAGGCCCGGGCGAGAAAGGCATCCGCGGCGGCCAGCCCGCGGGCGTCCAAAATCCGGGCGATTTCCTTGAGCGTGGCCCCCTCGGGGATGGTCACGCGCACGCTGAGCACGCGGCCGCTCGTCAGGACGGCCAGCACCCTAGACCCGTTCATACCCGGCGACAGGGCGTAAGTGCCGGCCTTGACGGCGCGCTCGCTTCCCGCCAGCCTGGCCCAGACCCTAAAGACAAAGGGGTTTCGGATGAGGCCCTCCCGGTGGAGCAGGGCGGCGATCCGCGCTATGCCCGCTCCGCGGGGGATCTCCACGGTCTTGGCGGGCGCGTCCCCGCGCGCGGCCGGCGCCAAGCCCAGAGCGAGCCAGGCAAGGAAAGCCAAGGGAAGCCCCGCCGCGAGCAGCAACAAAAGCCGCCCGTGAACGGGGCGGCTGATCTTTCGCAAGGCCGGCATGAACAAGGCGCCACCACCCCTATTGCTCCCATTATACCTGAGCCGGGGGTGGAAAGGCAAATCCGGGACTTCTACTCGCTCTCGTTCTCCTCCCCGTCCTCGCCGTCCTCGTCGTCCACGTCGTCCAGGGCGGCGCAGACGCGCTCGAACTCCTCGTCGTCATCCACGTCGACGAGGATGTCCTCGCCGTTTTCATCCGTTTCCAGGCGAAAGATGTACGCCTCTTCCTCCTCTTCTTCCTCCGCGCCCTGTTTCTCCTCCCCGACGGGCACCATCAAGGCGTAACGGCGCTCGTCCACCTCGACCACGTCCACGATGGAAAACTGATGTTCGTGGCCCTCCTCGTCCACCAGGGTGACGAGATCGTTCGTTTCGTCAGCCAATCCTCACTCATCCCTTTCATCCCGATACCATTCATTCTTCCCCGCGCGCGCGGTCCGATGCGGGTCTCCCGATCCGATCCAGGTAGGCCTGGAGGATCAGGGCGGCCGCGTTCCTGTCCACCACCTCCCCGCGCCTGCGCCGGGGGATGCCCGCCGCGATGAGGCTTTTTGCAGCCTGCGCGGTGCTCAGGCGCTCGTCGACAAAGACGACTTCCAGACCGGTCAGGCGGGCGAGGCCCCGCCCGAACTCTTCCGCCGCCTCCGCGGCCGGGCCGCGGCTGCCGTTCATGTTGAGGGGCAGCCCGACCACCAGGAGGCCGGCGCCGATTTCCCGTACCTTTGCCGCCAGGGCCGCGAGGTCCGCCCGCCCACCCTTGCGCTTGTATACGGCGAAGCCCTGGGCGGTCAGGCCCAGTTCATCGCTGACCGCCAGGCCGATACGGCTTTCCCCGTAGTCCAATCCCACAAGGCGCATTCTTTAAACCACTTTCAGGCAGAGATCCGCGCAGGCCCCGGCGCAATAGCCGCAGACCAGGCAGTCCCGTTCACGCACCCGCGCGAGCCCGTCTTCCACGCTGAGCGCCCCGAACGGGCAGCTCGGCACGCACCTGCCGCATCCCCGGCACCACGGCTCGACCAGGAGACGGCGCTTGCAGGCCGCGACCCTGGCGAGCGCCGCGGCCGGCGGCTCGGTTCCCAGGCAATACGCGAGGTCGACGAGGAGTTCCTCCTCGCTCCGCAGCCCTATGGCCACCGAGCATACGCCCGGCAGATTCCGCACGTAATCTATGGCCCGCGCGGCCTCCACGCCCAGGTGCCCCCCGGCCAGGGCTTTCATGGCATACACACCCAGGCCGAGATCGGCCGCGACCGCGATGGCCTCCGCCATCTCGCGCGCGCCGCCGTCCGCGATCCCATAGCCGTCGAGGTTGATCAGGGGGTGGACCACGTCGATCTCGTGGGCGCGGCCGCAGGCCGCGCGCACGCCCTCCACCCTGTGCGTGGAGATGCCGACGGCTCCCACCATGCCTTTTGCCCGGGCGCCGAGCAGGAAGTCGAGCGCCGCGCCATGCCCACGCAAAGACGCCTCACCCTCGATCTCGTGCAGGAGGAAAAGGTCGATCCGGTCGCGATCCAAATCGCGCCTGGCCCGCTCCAGGCTGGCCCGCATGCCGGCGGCGTCGTGGGCGTACGACTTGGTGGCGAGGTAAACCTTTTCGGACCAGCCGGCGAGGGAGAGGCGGATCGCCTCGTAATTACCGTATATTTCCGCGGTATCGACGAAATTCACCCCGAGTTCGTAAGCGCGGCGGAGCAAGGAGGCGGCATCTGCGGGCCGCATGCCGAAACGGCGGCCGAGGGGAATCGTCCCAAAGCAGAGGGGCGAGACCGAAAACCCCGCGCGGCCCAGGGTGCGGCGCGCCGCGTTCACCTGCCGTCCCGCCCGGGCAGAATGAGCCTGATCAGAAAGGCGTAGCGTGGCAGGCGGCCGCCGGTGGTCTCGATCCGCACCGCGCTCACCTCGGGCAGGGCGCAGACGGCCGCCCGCGCCTCGGCCACGGGCTTGCCGAGCACGGCGGCGAGGATGCGTTTCCGTAAAAGCGACCCGACCGCCACGTAGCTGGCCTCAATCTCGAGGACTCCCGCGCGGGGCCCGCCCGGGATGCCCATGAGCCGCTGTACGTCGAACGCGTCGCGCGCCACGGTGAAATGGGCCGGTACCCGCCGGCGTGCGCGGCTCTCGATGAACTTGCCGAGCACGGCGCGGGTGATGGACAGGCACTCGGCCCGGTAGGGCAGGAGCACCCGCACGTGATCGCTCTCCGTGCCCACGGCGGGCGCGATATTGACGCGCCCGGGCACGACGGCGATCAGCTCGGGGATCACGATCTGTTCCTCGCCCGCCAGGGCGCGGAGTTCGTCCGCTGCCTCGAGTTCCATCTGGCGGCGGGCCTCCGCTTGGGCTCTCGCCGCGTCCTCGGCGGTGACAAAGGCCGCGCGGCGATCGGTACCCCCCGTCATGGGCGCGGTATTGACCACCCGGAGCAGGCGCCCCAGGGGGCCGGCGAGGGTCGTGATCCCGCCCGGCCCGATGTTCCCGCGGGTGCCGGGGGTTTCCGCCGTGACGGCCGCCTTTGCCTGGCCGCTGATCACGCCGACCTGGACCCCCAGGAGCGTTTGGCGCTTGGCGGGCGGGACGGTGACCGCGGCCGCCGTCCGGTAGCGGACGCCCGCGGCGCTCAGGACGACGCTGCCCGGCGCCACCACTAGGCGCTCGGTGCCGTCGTTGATGAACGTGACCTCCCCCTTGGCCGCAAGGTCGCCAACGGTCCTGATCCCGCTCGTCTGCACGGAGACGGAGACGACATCCACCTTCTCGATCAGCCTGGCCGGCAGCCGGCCGGACGGGATCTCGCTCTCGCGGTGGTTCGGGGAGAGCGAGGCACGATCCGTCAAGACCATGCGCTGCCTGGCGGGCGTCACGATCAGGACGGGCCGGGGCCAAAGCAGGCTCACGGCCGCGCCCAGCACGAGAATTAGGGCGGACAGCGTCAGCCACGCGGGCACGCGCACGGGGGGCGCAACGATCTCCTCGCTGCCTGCCGCGGCCAGATCCTCATCGTCCAGGTATTCCTCGGGCAGGCGGGTGTACGCCTCAAAACCCGCCTTGGACGCCAGGCGCAGGAGGCGGCGATCGGTGGTGACAAAGACCGGCTGCCAGCCGTTTTCCCTGGCATAGACGGCGAACAAATCGAAATCGATCCCGTCGCGGAAGGCTTTCGCCCTGCGCGGCACCACCAAGACCGCGCGGTCGTCGCCGGACGCGGCCAGGAGCCGGACCAGCCGGGCCATGGACAGGCGGCGCGGCACATGGACGGGCCTCATGCGGCGGCCTCCCCGCGCGCTCTGCGCGAGACCCGCCAGGGAACGTGGGCCAGGACCAGGCCGAGGTGGATGATGATGGTGGCGGCCACCACGATCCCGGAGTCGTTGACCAAAAGCCCCACAACGGCTGTGAGCAGGAGGCCCCGCGCGCACCGGAGCAGCGGATGATCGCCGGGGACAAAGCGGGCCAGGAAACGCGGGGGATACCTGAGCGCCAGGGGAGCCAGCACCAGCACGCCGAGGAGGATCCAGGTCCATGGGGTATAGGCCAGGATGCGCAGGCTGACGGCGAGCTTGGCGCGGATGATGCCCAGGATGGCCTGGGCGCCTTCGGCCCGCATGCGTAGGACCGCCTGGCCCAGGTGGGAGAGATGCCCGGCAGACCACCAGAGATCCCAAAAAACGAGGAGGATCAGCATTCCCGCCGTGATGGCGAGCAGGAGCAAGGCTTCCCTCATGCCCACCCTGCGTCCCAGCAAGACGAGGTACGCGTAACCGAATCCAATCACGGCGCTGATGCCGCCGCCGATATTGGCGCCGAACCGGGGCGCGGCGATCAGCAGAGCGATGAGGGCGAGGGCCGCTCCAGCCAGGATCTTCCTGCCCGGCACCGGCAGGGTCAAAAGCGCCGACGCGCCCACGATCGACGCCCCCAGCACCACGCCTAGGTACTCATTGCCTAGGCCGTAGAATCTCGCGCCGAAGATCGGGGAGTATCCCATCAGGGATCGTATGAGCAGCGGGGACCCGAGCAGGACATCCACCATCACGGGCACGATGACGCAAAGGCAGACCGCGAGCAGGCGCGCGCCGGCCGCGGGCAAAACCAGGCGGAAAAGCAGCGCGCCCGCGCCGCTGAAGACGATCAGCCATACCAGGGTAAGCCACACCGGGCCGAGCCTGAACAGGCCCAAAAAAAGCAGGAAGGCCGGGGCCACGGCCAACGAGGCCAAGAGGCAACGGCACAGGTCCGCCGCGGACGAGTGTTTGGGGCCCGCGGCATGAAAAACCAGCGCGCCGAGGAAGGCGGCCAAGAGCAGGTAACCGTAGATGAAAAGCACTGATGGGCGCTGGCGGTAGTTCCTGATCAGTTCCGCGTATACGGCGGCAAGCTTGGCGGAGGCGCCCGGACGGGACTCGATCGGCCTGCCCGTCGTGATGAGGGCCCGGTCGAGACCGGCCTGTGCCGCGATAGAGGCCGTGATGTCGTAGGGCGTGATCACGCCCGCGCGCCTGGTGCTGTCGGATGTGCAGAGGCCGGGCGGCACGCCGCGGCCCCAGATGACAAAAGGCGTGAGCCTTTCGCCCTGGGCGATCCGCGCCAAGGGAGGGCTCGCCACGAGGAGCATGATCCTGTCGGGCCTCGCGGCGGAGGAGAGGACGCGGCCCACAAAACGGTCGAGGCGCGACAACGCCGTGCGCAAATGCGCCGCGGTGCGGGCCGGGGTCATCGACGGTTCGGCCGCATGCACCCTGGCCAGGTCGCCCAGGACGACGAGGAGGAGATCGCTCTGCCGGCCGAGGCGTTCGAATTCGCGGCTCAGAACCCCGTAATCCGTGCGCCAGCCGCCCGCTGCCCGCCAGTCGCGGCGCAGAGTGCGGGGGCCCACGTCGCCCAGCGCCACGGTGCCTTTGCCGTCCATGACGAGACAGACGGCCTCGCGCCCCGGATTGCCGCCGCGATCGGCATTGCCCAGCACCGCCAGGCGCCAGCCCTTGGCCGCCAAAGCCGCGCCGAGCTTGCCCGGCCGCCCCGGCGCGGACACGTTCGCCCTGGCCAAGGGGGCAAGGCCAAGATGGAGGACGCGGCCCCTGGCGGTCATGCCGGTCGCCAGGCGGTAAGCATCGCGTCCGGCCAACCCCTGCCATGTCTCTTCGGCGTTCACCGCCAGGCCGGCCCCGGCGCCGTCCGCCAGGGCGTCTCCCGCGCCGATGGAGAGATATATCTTTTCCGGCGAAAGCCCGCCCAGGGAACGGGTGGTCATGAGACCCACCGATCCTTCGCGCAGGAGGCGGCCAAGATTGGGCCGGGCGGGATCGCGCAGATCGTCCAGGGTCATGCGGTCCACGGCCAGGATGACGAGGCGCGGACCGGCGGCGCGCGCCGGCGTGGAAAAACCCGTCCAAACCAGAAGGAGGACGACGAAGAACGCAGGCATTCCACGCAAAGCCGCGGCACCACCATTACCGGCCTTTGTCAGGTTCCCGATCATCACCTCCCATCATACCGGATGCCCCGGGGCTTGTCAAACCGTGGGCCGGCATCACGGCTGCCCGCAGGTACTCGGAGACGACAACCTTGAGGGCGGCCGTCACGGGCACGGCCATAACCAGGCCCAGGAGGCCAAAGAGCTTGCCTCCCAGGAGCAGAACGAAGATGACCAGGAGCGGGTGCAGGCCCACGCGGCTCCCGACGATGCGCGGCGCCAGGAGCGTGGTCTCCACCTGGTTGGCCACGACAAAGAGGATGACCACGTACGCCATCTGCCATGGCGAACGGGTCATGGCCACGAGGAGGGCCGGCAGGGCACCGAGGATCGGCCCGAAATAGGGCACGATATTGAAGATCCCCGCGATGATGCCGATCAGGAGGGCGAATTCAAGGCCCAAAAGCGAGAGCCCCGCGGTCAGGATGGCCATCATGGCCACCATCTCCAGGGCCTGTCCGCGAAAATACGCCCTGAGCACGCGATCGACCGCCACCGCCTTGGCAAGGAGATCCGGCCGCGCCCGCCTCTCGAGCCAGCGGTATATGGCCCTGGTGGCGCTGTGGTAGTCCCGTGAGATGTAATAGGCGATGAAAGGCACAAAAGCCAGGATGACGGAGCCGGGCAGCAGGCCGAGGAGGAAATTGAGGGACGAACCCACCGCGTTCTCTACCCGGACGGCGATCCGGACAGCCAGGCGATCTAGGGCCGCCCTGATGTTGAGCGGCAGATGCAGTCGGTGGTAGATCTCGGCCAGCCTGTTGCCGGCCCGGGTCAGGCGCTCGATGTATCTCGGGACCACGCGGGCGGCCTGCGTGAGATCGGCGGCCAGAATCGGCACCACGACCGCCACGATGAGGCAAAAAAGGAGGGCCACCGCGGCAAAGACGGTCAGGATGGCCAGGCTGCGCGAGGCGCCGCGGCGCTGCAAGGCGGTTACGAGCGGCTCGATGAGATAGGCCAGGGCGAAGGCCAGCACGAAGGGGGTCAGGATGGCGCGGGCGGCATAGAGAAAGGCGAGGGCGGCCAGGGCCAGCGCGGCCCTGACCGCCCAGGCGAACCAGACCGGGCACGGCCTCAAGCGCGCCCCCAGGATCCTTTCTGCGTTCTGCGGACCATGGACATGGTGCCATGCCGTACAAAGCTGCCGAAACGGGCCGCGCTCTCCGTCATCGCTCTGACCGCGCGCCGCGCCCGGTTTCTGAACATGCGCGAGGCCCGCATCTCGGCCATGAGCCGGCTCCGGCGTCGAGCGACCAGCATCATGGTCCCCGCGGTGGCGGCGCCCAGCAGGCTCCCGGTCAAGAGCCCCCTGGCGAATCGGTTCAAAGGCTCCATCCCTCCCGTCGATGATTCGGGAGTAGTATGCCCAGGATGGAGGGATAGCTCTGCCTGCCTGGTCAAATAAGACCCCAGGACCGCATGATCCCGATCAACTTTTGCGCGTAACGCGAATCCGTGGCGTATCCGGCCCGCCGCAGGCCGAATGCCCAGGCCTCCGGATCCTTCCCGGCCAGGAGCGGCCTGTATCTGGCCTCACCGGTCAGGAGGGCGCTGTGATCCGCGATCGATTCGGCAAAGCTCCGGTAAGCCCGAAACGCCGCCTCGATCCGCACGCTGGCGCCGCCCAGTTCCTCGTCGGTCCAGATCACGACCGCCCCCATGGTGCCCCAGCCCTTGATGCCAAAGAGATTATGGCTGTACTTGCCGGTGCGCGCATCGACGGGCACGTTCTGGCCGTAATTGGACTCGAGCACCGCCTGGGCCGTGGTGACCGCGGCCGGCACGCCCGTGCGGGCCTCGTCGAGGAGGGCGGCGTAATAGACGGCGTTGACGAACGCGGCCCGGGACGAGCGCGGGTCGATGGGGAGCTCGACACCCCGCCGCGCGGCCTCCGCCGCCAGGACCCGGACGGTGCGGCCCGCGGTGGCCGCCTCCTCCAGGGCGGAGAGCGTCGCCCCGTCCGGCGCGCCGACCGGCGCGAGGCCAACCATGGTTTGAAACGCCTTGAGCGCGGAGACGGTCTTGTCCCCCGCCTCGCCGTCCACGCCGTCGCGGTTCGGGCCCGAGGAACCGAGGGGGAAACCGAGGGCCAAGAGAAGGGCCTGGGCTCTGCGGATGACGGTCTTCCTTTCACTGCCGGCTTGCCGCACGGGATCACCTTCCCGCAATGACTCGATCTCCTGCAGGCAATGCGTTCCCGGTTCGCGCGGTGCATGTACGCGCCCCGAACCCTCCCTTTCGCGGCGCCCCCGGCGTCATAGACTGTAGGGATCCGGCCGGCCGGTTTCCGGCGCTCTTATCCGATATTCCACCCTCCCCCGGCAGGAACTCGTGTGCCTCTGCCGTATTAGTCCTGTCTGGGCGGCGACAATAGGTGTAACCGGAATTTCGAAAGCCAAGGCCCTGGCCGCAGGCTGTTAAGGAATTTTTTGAAATCCGGGCAAAGGACAATCGCCCGAGGCCGCCACTCTGTCATGCGGACGAGGTGTTCCCCATGTCCCAGGCGTCAAGCATCGCGTCGGGCCGCGTGGTCACGCTCACCCCCAATCCCACCCTGGACGCCATCTCCGAGGTCGGCCGGGGCGTATTCCTCGAGACGCTGGGGGGCCGCGACGTGCTGCGCGTGCCTCCATTCCGCTACCAGGTCGGCGGCAAGGGCATCACCTGCGCCCGCGTGCTCAAGGCCCTCGGGGGCAAGCACCTGGCCGTCGTGCTCCTGGGCAGGGACGGCGTCAGCCGCTGCGTGGAGTACTACCTCCGCAACCAGAACCTGAAGATCAGGATCGTTCGCACCAGCAGCTTGGGGCGGATCGCGCTGATCGTCACCGAAACGGAGGAATCAGCAGCCGGCGTCTCGGGCGAGGCGGCCACCGGCGTGGATTACCGTATAAACGGCAAGGGATCGCCGGCCGGGCCGGAGGTGCTCCAAAACCTCATGGATGTCCTCCGCCGGAGCCTGCATGGCGCGTCTGCGCTGGCTCTGGCGGGCAGCCTGCCCGAGGGTGCGCCCGCCGATTATTACGGCCAATGCATCAGTCTGGGGCGCAGCCTGGTTCCCCTCGTCATGCTGGACTCCAGCGGTACCCCGCTGCTGCACGGCGCCATGGCCCGGCCCCACCTCATCAAGATCAACAGCCGGGAGGCCGCAGACCTGATGGACGAGGCGGAACCCGGCACGATCTCCGAGGCCGCCGCGCTGGCCTGGCGGATCGCGGCCCGTTTCAACGCGGGCGACCGCGTGGGTGGAGTGGAAAAGGTCATCATCACCATGGGCTCGCTGGGCGCGGCGGCGGTAGACGGCAAAACCGGCGCCCAGTGGGCCGTCCGCTCGCCAAAGGTCCGGGCCAGGGGGGCACTGGGCGCCGGAGACAGCTTTTCGGCGGGCCTGGCCTACGCCCTCACGAGCGGGAGGGACTTCCCCGAGGCTCTGCGGTGGGGCGCGGCCTGTGGCGCGGCCACGGCGGAAAAGCGCCCCGGCGAGGTCGGCGATCGCGGCCGCATTCTGGAACTTTTCGACCAGGTCGAGATCGTGCCCCTGGAAATCCAGGCGGAGGTCGCGGCCGCCTCCGCCAAGCCATCCGGTTAGCTATGCCTTTATAATGCTACATTGTCAGGTCCAACCGAGAAGCCGCGTCGTATAAGCTTTCTTGTGTTGACATCCGGGTCGCGGGAGGCACTATCCGTCCTCCCGCACCCTCCAGGACCAAAGGGTGTAGTCGCACACCCTTTGGAATCCCGCGACCAGGAACCCAGGTTCCTGGACCTCCTGATGATGGGGTCATTATCCACCTCACCGTCCATGGTTCGGGTGAAGGAACGTTCGGCGCATCCATCGCGCCTCAATACTCCGATGGGCTTCGAAGCCAACGGCTGATTGCATCCGGCAATCAATGCCGTGTGGCTCGGCATCCATGCCTGCGCCGGGGGTTTTCTTGGGTCAGGTATTATGGACCCTGAAGCCGGCGCCCCGGATGGGCGACGGCCACTCTTCAGCACGGATGGTGTGACACCGCGCCGGGTGCGCCGGATACGACTTCCTCGACATGCTTGCGGCCTCAG
>JBLNBS010000170.1:0-9025 GCA_050260175.1 Patescibacteria group bacterium
GCGCGGCCTGGTGGGCGGGCTGGGCCGGCATCAGGCGACGGGTCGCGTGGTTTTGGCGGAGGGAGGCGGTCGAACCGCTGGTCCTGGAGATCCTGGTCGACCATTTCGGAGGTTCCCGCTACCAGGCGCGGTGGGCGGCTGGCCGCATGGTCTACAGACAAGGGCCATATGGCCGGGAAGAGATCGTCGATCCCGCTCCAGGGGCTTGGCGCCGGTTCAGGGCGGCCCTGGATGCGATGGGGGTATGGGACTGGCGGGCGGAGTATTACACGCCGGCTTGCGACGGGACTTCTTGGGCAATCAAGATCCGCTACGCGGACCGGGAGATCGAATCGCGGGGCTCCAACGGCTATCCGGGGACCGAGGGAGCGGACGAGTCCGAGGAGTTCGCGGCGTTCCTGGCGGCGGTGAGAGATCTGCTTGGGGGGAGGACGTTTCGATGAATCCGGCTATGTCCGGACTCCGGTGATTTTGACCCGCGGCCTGTGGCTATTGACTCGTGTTGTTGTTTTATGAATGAACGGCGTCTACAAAGGCGTCGTGCGCAAGTACCGGCCCGACTTCCTGATCCGGCTGGCCGGCGGCACATTGTTTGTGCTTGAGGTTAAGGGGCAGGATACGCAGCAGGACCAGGCCGAGCGTGATGCCCTCAACGAGTGGGTGGAAGCGGTCAACGCGTACGGCGGCTTTGGGACGTGGGCCTGTGCGGTTTCTTTTCAACCCGAGGATATGCGCGATAAACTGGCACGCTCGTAATACCCCAACAACGTTTTAATTCATCATTCATCATCTATAATTCACATTAACTCAGGAGGATCGGGAGGTCATCCCCATGCTTGCGCACGACGAGGCCGCGGCCAGGGCCGCCGAACTGCGGGCCGAGATTGAGCGGCACAACCGCCTCTACTACGTCCTGGACAGCCCCGAGATCACGGACGCCGAGTACGACCGGCTCGTGCGGGAGCTCGCCGCCATCGAGGAGGCATACCCCGACCTGCAGACGCCGGACTCGCCCACCCTGCGGGTGGGCGGGGAGCCGCTGCCCGTCTTTGAGACGGTCGTCCACCGCCGGCCCCTGCTCAGCCTGGCCAATGCATACAGCGACGAGGACTTGCGCGCCTTCGACGCCCGGGTCAGGAAGTTCCTGGGCGGCGAGGACGTGGCCTACGTGGCCGAGCTGAAGATCGACGGCCTCACCGTGGCCCTGACCTATGAGGACGGCCGGCTGGCCCTGGGCGCGACGCGCGGCGACGGGGAACGCGGGGAGGACATCACGGCCAACGTGCGCACCATCCGCTCCATCCCCCTGCGCCTGGGCCGCCCGCTTTCCCTGACGGTCAGGGGCGAGGTCTACATCGCCAGGGACGATTTCGCCCGCCTGAACGAGGCGCGGGAGGCGGCGGGGGAGCCGCTCTTTGCCAACCCGCGCAACGCGGGCGCCGGCTCCCTGCGCCAGCTCGACCCAAAGGTCACCGCGAGCCGCCCCCTGGATGCGTTCTTTTACGACCTCCTCGGCGTGGACGGCGCGTCCGGCGTCGACACCCAGTGGGCCTCCCTGGCGCTCCTCAAGGAGCTGGGGTTCAAGGTCAACCCCGAGAGCCGCCTCTGCCGCGATATCGAGGAGGTCATCGCCTATTGCCGGGAGTGGGCGGGCAAAAGGCACGGCCTGCCCTACGAGATCGACGGCATCGTGGTCAAGGCCGACTCCCTGGCCCAGCAGGCCAGATTGGGCGCCACGGCCAAGGCCCCCCGGTCCAAGATCGCCTACAAATTCCCGGCGGAGGAACAGACCACCAGGGTGTGTGAGATCACGGTCAACGTCGGCCGCACCGGCGCCGTCACCCCCTTGGCCGTCCTGGAGCCGGTGGAGGTGGCGGGTTCAACGGTCAGCCGCGCCACATTGCATAACGAGGACTATATCAGGGAAAAGGACATCCGCATCGGCGATACGGTGGTCATCCGCAAGGCGGGCGACGTCATCCCCGAGGTGGTGCGGGTCCTGACCGATAAACGCACGGGCGCGGAGCGCGCTTTTGCCATGCCGGCGCACTGCCCGGAGTGCGGAGCCGAGGTGGTCCGCCTGGAGGGCGAGGCCGTGGCCCGTTGCGTGGGAGCGGCCTGCCCGGCCCAGTTGCGAGAGGGCATTATCCACTTTGCTTCCAGAAACGCCATGAACATCGAGGGCCTGGGGCCGCAGATCGTCGCCCAGTTGATCGAGGCGGGCCTGGTCGGGGACCCGGCCGACCTGTACGCGTTGACCGCGGAACAGCTTTTGAAGCTCGAACGCTTTGGGGAAAAATCCGCGGCGAACCTGGTCGCCTCGATCGGTTCGACCAGGAGCAACCCGCTCCACCGCCTGATCTTTGCCCTCGGCATCAGGCATGTGGGCGAGAACGCGGCGCGCATCCTGGCCGACAGCTTTGGGAGCATGGACGCCCTGGCCGGGGCGCCTTTTGAGGAATTACAGGATATCCAGGGTATCGGGCCCAAGATAGCCGAGAGTATCGTGGGTTTCTTCCATGAAGAGCAGAACCGCCGCCTGCTGGAAAAACTGCGCACAGCCGGGGTCCGGATGGAGGAGGAAAGGCGGGAGCGGGGGCCGCTGCATCTGGCGGGCAAGACCTTTGTCCTCACGGGGGGCCTTTTGAGCATGACGCGCGAGGAGGCGGAGGAACGGCTGCGAGCGTTGGGCGCAAAGACGGCGGGCAGCGTGAGCAGGAAGACGGACTATGTGGTGGCGGGCAAGGATCCGGGGTCTAAGTACCAAAAGGCGCAGGAGTTGGGCATCGAGATCTGGGACGAGGAGCGGCTGCTGCAATGCTTGGCCGCAATGGATAAAGGCGGATGAACGTGAAGGACTAGGCCGGGGTTCGTCGATCCGGCGCCGGCGCGAAAGAAGGCGCCCTCTGCCGGGATATGCAGGATTTGGCGGGGATGCACGGAGTACAAGACGGGGAAACCCGCGGCGGCGTTGTTCGAGCTCCCGGCCGGGTACAAGAAGCAGACTGATTCATAACCACATGGGGGAGGTATAAGATGCGTAAAGGAAAGGCAAGGAATGCATGGGCTCACACGGCGCTCATCCCAGCGGCGGTTCTCTGTATCCTGGCCGCTTCAATCGCCTTCGCGGACGGCGAAACCCGCCTCGCGACCAAGGCGGAGAAGGATTTCACCAAATCCGTCCTGACCGCTTTCAGCAGGGCGGTCCCGCCCGGTCCGCAAGGGTGGGATATGACCTTGGACACCACCGTCATCAAGGATCTGGAGCGGGTCACGACCGGCGTGGAAGAGTATCCTCTGCAAGTGGAATACTGCGCGGCCTGGCAGGATACGAAAAAACTGAACGAAGCCAGGGTGAAACTTGACGAGGAACTGATGAAGCTGGCCCAGGGGCCTCCTGAAAAGATCACCGACGAGGCCGTGGAGGAGATATCGAGGAGAACGGCCGCCCGTGATGCCAAGGTGAGAATCGATCTAAAGGCCAATATTCTGTCCGAGGGGATCTACGAGCAGATTGCCCCGGCCTCCTCGATCGCCGGCGGTCTTGTCTACCGGAGCCCGGGGGAGTATAGGTCCAACACCGGTTGGCACGAGGGTTGTACCTATGTGTTTTTAGGCAAGAATTGGAAACTGAGTCGCAGCGGCGGCACCTATGTGAATTATACGCCCAACAAACGCATCCCCCATACGGCGGTGCAGAGCATAGTGGTAAAAGTTCGGGCGGATCCGAGCCGGGCCCGGCAGATCCTGAACGGGATCGACTGGGTGGCTTTGAAGAAATTGATCAAGAATTAGGAGCGGTGTGAAAAAGGCCGATCACCGTCAACCCAGGGTTGAACCCTTATGCATCGGGCATGATAGCCGCCGGGAGGGCGGTTCATAGGATAGGGGCAAGCGTACCCTTGGAGGTAAGTAGCTTGCCCATCGAAGATTTCCTGGGCATCCCGTACCGCCTGAACGGCCGCGACCGGAACGGCATGGACTGCGTCGGCCTGGTCGTGATGTATCTACGTTCATTGGGGATAAATGTCCCGGACGGCGACGGGCGGCCGGTGGACGCGAATTGGCGCCGCGACGGCCGGGAGCGCATCCAGGCCTGGCTCGACGCCCATGCCAGGCGCGTGGATGTGCCCGGCGCGGGTGATATCGTATTTTTCATCATCCCCGGGGGGACAGTGCACCTCGGCGTGATGGTGGATGGCGAATCAGTCCTGCACATCATGGAGGATCGGGACAGCATGCTGACGCCGCTCAGACGGATAAGCCGCCGCTTGGCGGGCATCTACCGGCTGCGATGACGCCCACGCGTCAGCCGCCGTGCATTCGACCGGGAGCCGGCGCTTCGCCCGGCTTCTTGGTTTACTTACCGCCGGTCTATTGCGTTTCGTCCCGCCTGCCGGTCGCATGCGGCCGGTGGAGGAGGATTACGATGCGGTGGAGCAGAATAAGAAGGAACCCGGCGGACAGGGGGTGGCGGTATGCTCTCGCGCGCGGAAGTGGACCACGTGGCCCGGCTGGCCAGGCTGTCTCTCTCCGAGGCGGAACGGGAGATGTTCACCTCCCAGCTCAACCAGATCCTGGCCTATGTGGCAAAGCTGAGAGAACTCGATGTGGCGGGCGTGGAGCCCACTGCCTTCGCGGTGCCGCTCGAGAATGTCTTTCGCCCCGATGACGTCCGGCCGTCGTACGGCCGGGACGAGATGCTGGCCAACGCGCCCGAGCGGGCCGGCGACTACTTCAAAGTCCCGCGGATCCTCGAGGACTGAACAGTGAAAACAAAACCAGTTCTAACGCGGGATTCTTTTCCGTCTTTCTCTGCGCCTTGGCGCCTGTTTTGCTTGAAGCCTTTTTTTAGCGTTTCTAAAGGGAGATTCCACTGAGAGGATGACCGATTTCTGGCGGCTTTCCGCGGCGGAGCTGGCCGGCGGGGTCAGATCCGGCGGGTTCTCTGCCTGCGAAATCACCCGGGCATTCCTGGCGCGGGCGGAGCGGCTCGACGCTGATCTACACGCCTTTAACACCCTGGCGCCGGATTATGCCCTAGCCTGCGCGGAGTCGGTCGACCGCCGGCGGGCCGCCGGCGAAACCCTGGGGCCGCTGGCCGGCGTGCCTGTCGCTCTCAAGGACAACATCTCGACCAGAGGCGTGCCTACCACTTGCTCGTCGGCGATGCTCGAGGGGTACGTGCCGCCGTACGACGCAACCGTGGTCGAGCGGATCAGGGCCGCGGACGGCGTGCCCTTTGGCAAGACGAACATGGACGAGTTCGCCATGGGCTCCTCCACCGAGAACTCGGCCCGCGGCCCGACGCGCAACCCCTGGGACCCCTCGCGCGTGCCCGGCGGTTCCTCGGGGGGATCGGCCGCCGCCGTGGCCGCCGGGCTCGCGCCCCTGGCCCTCGGCTCGGACACCGGCGGCTCGATCCGCCTGCCCGCATCCTTTTGCGGCGTGGTGGGCATGAAGCCGACGTATGGCCTTGTTTCGCGTTACGGCCTCATTGCCTTTGCCTCTTCGCTCGACCAGATCGGCCCCATGGCGAGAACGCCGCAGGACGCGGCACTCCTGCTCGGCGTCCTGGCCGGGCACGACGAGCGGGACTCGACCTCGATCCCGCGCGCTCATCCGGACTACCGCGACGGGATCGACGGATCCGTCAGGGGCCTCCGGCTGGGGATGCCGCGTGAGTACTTCGGAGAAGGCCTGGCGCCTCAGGTTCGGGAAGCGGTCCTCGCTGCGGTGGAGGTCCTGAAAAGCCTGGGCGCCGAGGTGGCCGAAGTCTCCCTGCCGACCACGGTGTACGCTCTCGCGGCCTACTATTTGATCGCCCCGGCCGAGGCCAGTTCCAATCTGGCCAGGTACGACGGGGTGCGATACGGGCTCAGGGTGCCCGGCGAGGACAGCGCGGCCATGTTCATGGCCACGAGGGCCGCGGGTTTCGGTCCCGAAGTCAAGCGGCGCATCATGGTCGGGACTTACGCCCTTTCCGCCGGCTATTACGACGCTTACTACAAGCGCGCGCAGCAGGCCAGGACCCTGATCCGGCGCGACTTCGAGCGGGCTTTCACCGCGTGTGACGCCCTGATCACCCCGACAGCGCCGGTCACGGCCTTTGCCCTGGGGGAACGAGCCGGCGATCCGCTGGCGATGTATCTAGCCGACGTTTGCACGGTCACGGCCAATCTGGCGGGCATCCCGGCGATCTCTCTGCCGTGCGGCTTCGTGGATGGACTGCCGGTGGGCATGCAGTTCCTGGGTCCGGCCTTCGGCGAGGGCGTCCTCCTGCGGCTGGCCGCGGCTTATCAAAAAGCCACGGCGTGGCATGAACGGAGGCCGCCGGGATATGCGTGATCTTCGCCGCGTTGAGACCTTCATTCCCTTTCTCCTTCTCCCGCCGGGCGGGGGCGGAGCGGCAAAGATTTCCCCTCACCCGCTTTGCGGGAGAGGGGACGGTGGCTTAAGCTGTCGAAGGCCGGGTGTTGCCGTATGACGGGCGAACGTTTCAATCTCCGCGTCCTGCGCCTAGAGACGCGCGCCGCGATCGCGCAGGCCATGGCCGCGCTGGGAGCCGACCCCCGCGGCTGCGAGATCATGGCGCCCAAGGGCGTTTTCTACCGCATTCACGCGCGCGGGCTCAAGGCCGCGGCGGCCGCCATCCTGAAACAGGAGATGCTGGCCAAGGGCGGCGAGGCGGCCGTGTCCCGCGCCGCTTACGGAGGCACGGGCGAGGCGGGCGATGTCATCCTCATGGGAACCGAGACCCAGTTCACCGCCGTCTGCGCCACACTGGCGGAGCAGCCTTTCGGCCTCGGCGCCCTGGGAGAGGAGATCCGTTCGCTCATCCGGCGCATGGCCGCGCCCCCGCCGCCCATAAAGATCGGCGGCCGGGAGTTCGACTGGGGCCGGCGGACGTACGTCATGGGGATCATCAACGCCACGCCGGATTCCTTTTCCGGCGACGGCCTGCAGCGGGCGGCGAACCCTGTCGAGGCCGCCGTGGCCCAGGCCGAGGCCATGGCGGCGGCGGGCGCGGATCTGCTGGACGTCGGCGCGGAATCGAGCCGTCCGGGACACGAGCCCGTGAGCGCCGAGGAGGAACTGGCCCGTCTCCTGCCAATCCTGCGCGCCCTGGCCGGCCGGGTCAAGCTTCCCATCTCGGTCGACACGTCCAAGGCCGCGGTGGCCGAGGCAGCCTTGGCGAACGGCGCCTCCTGTCTGAACGACATCTGGGGCTTGCAGCGCGATCCTGAGATGGCGCGCGTCGCCGCCCGCGCCGGGGTGCCGGTGATCGCCATGCACAACCATGACGGCACTGACTACGCCGATCTCATGGGCGAGATCGCGCTCTTTCTCCGCCGCAGCCTGGAGATTGCGGCCGCCGCCGGGCTGCCGCCCGAGATGGCGATCGTGGATCCCGGCATCGGCTTTGGCAAGACACGCGAGCAGAACCTGGCCGTACTGCGGAACTTAACGGAGCTGCGTTCCCTGGGCCGGCCCATCCTGCTCGGGACCTCGCGCAAGTCGGTCATCGGCCTCACCCTGGATCTGCCCGTGGGGGAGAGGGCTTTTGGCACCGCGGCCACGGTGGCCCTGGGCATCGCGGCGGGAGCGGACATCGTTCGGGTGCACGATGTCCGGGAAATGGCGCAGGTGACAAAGATGGCGGATGCCGTCGTCAGGAGCGTCGAGGAATGACCCGGGTTTTTATCGGCCTGGGGACCAATCTCGGCGACCGCGCGGCCAATCTCGAGCAGGCCCTGGCGCTGCTGCCCCCGGAGGTCTCGATCCTGCGGCGTTCCAGCGTCTACGAGAGCGAGCCGGTGGGTCTTGCCGGGCAGCCCCTTTTTCTCAACGCCGCCGTCGCGGGCGCGACGGATCTTATGCCTCTGGCGCTCCTCCGCCACCTGAAAGGCATCGAGGCCAGGATGGGGAGACAGCCCGCGCCCAGGAACGGCCCGCGCCTCATCGACCTGGACCTGCTTTTTTACGCCGACTGGGTCCTGCACGTGGACGGGCTTGAGGTGCCTCATCCCAGGATCGCGGAGCGATCCTTTGTCCTGGCGCCGCTCTGCGAGATCGCGCCGGATTTCCTGGATCCCCTGACCGGGGAGACGGTGGCGGAGATGTGGCGACAACGACGGAGCGCGTTGAGCAAGTCGTGGGTGTATTCTCCGTCATGTACCCCAGATATTACCTGAGGCGGATTGGCTCTTACTGAAAGGAACAAATACCCTGATCTAGAAGTATAAGGGGGAAACTCAAGCCAGGGAGGGCATTCCGATGGTATGGAATATCTTCGTCAGGGGCGGGCTGGTCATGTACCCGCTCCTTTTGTGTTCCCTCGCGGCGCTGGCGGTTATAATCGAACGGGCGCTCTTCTTCGCGGCTTTGCGGCGGACCGAGGATGATCGAGCCCGACAAATATCGGCTTTTCACCGCCAGATGGCCGCGGGCGAACGGGAGGCAGCCGGCCGAATCCTGGACGGGGGCGACGGCCCCGTGTTCCGGGTCTTGCGGGCCGGCATGGCCGCGGCCGATCCGGGGGAGCGGGCACGCGTGATACGGGAGAAGTTCGCGCTGGAGAGGCGGAGGCTCTTTGCCGGGCTGGCCGTTCTGGATACGATCGTGACGGCTGCGCCTCTCCTGGGTTTGTTGGGCACCGTCCTGGGGATTCTGCATACCTTCGACGTGCTGGGCGGGGCTCCGGTGGTGCGCACCATGGAAAACGTGGCAAATGGTATTGCCGAGGCGTTGATCACGACCGCCGCGGGGTTGTGCGTCGCCCTGCCGGCGCTGGTGGCATTGAACTATTTTGCGCGGCGTGCGGAGACGGCCCATGAGATCCTGGAAAGGGAGTTATCCTGTTTCGACCCGGGGCTGGCGCAGTGAGGGGGGTATGGCGGGGTGCTTCAGCACCAGTTGACGGAGTTGAGCAGCCGCACCGCGGACCTGGAGGGGCAGTTGAACATCTGGAAGTATATCGCGGCCGGGTTGGCGTTTTTGGTGGTGTTCTCGAACTGATCCCAGT
>JBLNBS010000171.1:0-52187 GCA_050260175.1 Patescibacteria group bacterium
GATCCTTGCAGGCGTCTTCCCTTGTCCGGAGCAGATCCCTTAAGGCCTCGTGGATTCTATCTGGAACCCAAACCGGTGTCAGAAGTCCACTGCGTAAAAGCTTGGCCAGTTTTTTGGCGTCACGCCGATCGGTCTTGACGCGTTCGTTCGGCCTTCTCGGGGTCAAGGATGGTGCTACGACGACGCAGGCAATACCCATCTTGGTGAGCAGCCGGTATAGATGATAACCGCAAGGTCCAGCCTCGTAGCAGTACTGAATATGTTTGGACTTGCCCAACTTGTTGACCAGCCTGATGAAAGCCTCGTCCGTATTTGGTATCTTGCCGTGTTCGACGGGTTCACCACCGTCGGCAAAAGCCACGGCCACGGAGATGGATTTGTGATGTACATCCAAACCGACAAATGTGGTAAACTTCATCTTGCCAGCCTCCTTCGCTTTGTAGCTCTGTACTGAAGAGCTCCTTGCCTCCAGTATAACCTACGTGTTAAGCGATTCGGGGGCTGGCCCTTCCATTATATCTACTATGTGCAAGCCTTCCCTGGCTGCGGGGTAACGGGTTTCCGCTCCCAGGGCCGAGGCCCTTCCACATAGTAGCGCCGGTCTTCAGGCCGGCGTCGGCCTCAGCGTGCCGTCGCCCTAATCTCGCTCCCTCCCCCATCCTCCCCCGCCCCCACGACCTCCAGATACCTCGGCAACCTCTCCCGCATCTCCTTGACATGGCTGATTACGCCCACCATCCGGTTCCGGTCGTGCAGCTTCTCCAGGGCGCTCATGACCTTGTCCAGCTTTTCCCCGTCCAGGCTGCCGAAGCCCTCGTCGAGGAAGAAGAAGCCCAGCGGATAGCGGCCTCGCAACTGAATC
This sequence comes from Patescibacteria group bacterium, assembly GCA_050260175.1. Lineage (GTDB taxonomy): Bacteria > Bacillota > UBA4882 > JAAYXC01 > JAAYXC01 > JBLNBS01. Next base: position 863 of record JBLNBS010000171.1, read on the forward strand.
CTCGAGGACAGGGCCAGCGCCAGGGCCAGCGAGGCCAGGAAGATCTCGCCGCCCGAGAGGGAGGCGACGGCGCGGCGGTGGCCGCCGTTGTAATCGTCCCTGATGACGAAGTCGTTCTCGGCCGTATGTTCCAGAGCGTACCGCTGGCCCGTCAGGCGGCCGAGTTCCCTGGAGGCATCCATGGCCATGTCGCGCAGGTGCTCCTGGGCGAGGAAATTGACGAAGGCCCGGCCGCGCAGGAGGCCCGCCAGGTCGTCGGCGAGGGCTTTGCGCTTGCCGATCTGCGCTCTCCGCTCTTCCAGTTCCCGCCAGCGACCCTGCTTGGCCTGGAGTTCCTCCACTCTGTTCTTGGCCAGGATCGCTTCTTCGTTGGCCCGCTTGAGCGCCTCGGCCAACTCATCCCGGCGGGCCTTCACCTGCTCAAACCAGGCCTCGTCGAATGGCCGGCCGTTGATTTCCATCTCTATGTTCTGGAGGTCGTTCTCGGCGACGGCCACGGCCTTGCGGTGGTTATCGATCTCCCGGCGCATCGCTTCCCGTTCGGCGGGCGGCAGGAGAGCCGCTTCCGCCTCGTCCGCCGCGGCGTATCCCGTTTCCTTGAGCCCAGCGGCCAGGCGCCCGTCTATTCCGGCCAGGGTTTTTTGGTTGGTTTGCAGGGCGGCCTTGAGAGCGGCGATGTTCGTGTCGATCTCTCCGAGCGCGTCGCGGGCTGCGGCCTCATCTCGCTTTGCTTTATCAAGCGCCTGCTGGAGCGCGGCCAACGCCGCCCCCGTCTCCCGGATCAATATGGATAGATCACGGCCGCCGGTGATCTTGGCCAATTCCTTATCCAGATCTTCGGCCTGAGTCTGAATATTTTTGAGTTCCCCGGCGAGAGCCGTTTCTTTTACCTTCGCGGCCTGGGACTGACCGGCCAGATCCCGCAGTCGCTCCTGCAGTATATCCTGCCTGGTCAAGAGGTCCCCGCGTTTGGCCTCCAGGGCGTGCAACTCCTTCTCCGCTTCCGCCAGGTCTTTTTTACGCCGCCGCAGGCCTTCCCGGTCGTAAGGCCCACGGAGGCTTTCGAATTCGGCCAGGGCTGCCATTGCTTGGAGACGCGCCTTCTCCATCTCCGTCTGCGCTTCTCTGGCCAGCGGCTCGTTATTGCTCCAGTCGTGCCACAGCTTGAGTATCCTGCCTTGCCATTGAATCGCCGCGTCGTATCCAGCCTGCGCCTCCTTGACCGCGGCCTCGCACCGGTCAAGCTCCTCGGAGGATATCCGCGCCGGTTGCGGGTGTTCGTGCGAACCGCAGACCGGACAGGGTTCGCCGTCGCGCAGCTCGTTTGCCAGGGCTGAAGCGGAATTCACCATCAGGGCGCGCTGCCGCGCAACCCGTGCTTCCTCCAGATCAGCGGCGGCTTTTGAGAGCACGGAATCGGCCAGGGCTTCGAGATCTTCCCCCGGTGCGATCTCGCGATCGGGCATCCGCTCGCGCACAGCCGTGACGATCTCGTTCCACCGTTCGTCGACATGGGATCTTCGCCTGTTATGGGTCTCGCTCGCATCCTTTAATCGTTTCTCCACATCTTCAAGGAGCCGCAGCGCCTCCAGCGCCTGCTCGATGGTCTCTTTTTCCGCCGGGTCGACAGTCAGCTTCTCCCGGCTCTCGTTCAGCGGCGCCAGGGCGGTTCTTATCCCGGTCAGTTCTTCCTGGACCGCGGCCGTCTCGCGCTCGGCCGCGCCGGCAGCCTTGGCCGCGGCCTCGTGCTCTTTCCGCTTTGATTCCAGCGCCTGCCGCAACTCCCGCAGCCTGGCGTCCTTCTCCACGGCTTCCTGGAGTTGCGCCTGTCTTTTATGAAGGACAGGCTGTTCTTCCTCACTCTCCTTCTCCGCCCTCGCCAGCGCGACCCTGGCTTCCTCGTGCTTCTTGGCCGCTTCGGCCCGCTTTGCCTCGGCGATCTGAAGTTGAGCGGTCTGATCCTTTATGGCGTCCCCCAATTCCCGCCGCCGCTCGATGGACTCCCGGAGCGGCTCGGCGCGTTCGGCCGCGGACAGTCTCGCCTCTTGCCCGGCGATCGCTTCGCGCTGCCGTTCCAATTCATTCCGCTTCTCCAGGGCGGCCTGCTTTTTTTGATATAGGCCCCTCAAGGCCTCGGCGTCCTTGAACGCCTGCTCCGCCCCGTTGTACTTGGCTTGATTCTCGCCGAGCTCTCTCGCTTTATCTTGCAGAGCTTGGCCCGCTTGGGCCACGGCCTCCTCCGAGCAATCCCCCAGCCCCTGCTCCTCGCCCTCGATCCCCGTCAGCTCCGTCTCGCATTTGGCGGAGACGGCCTTGACCCTGGCCGCCAGCTCGTCGCCGTATTCCTCCAGGTTGAAGAGGTGCTCGAGCATCCTGGCCCGCTCGGCGCCCTTCAAGCGTAGGAACTGGTCGAACTTGCCCTGCGGCAGGATGACCGCGCGCGTGAATTCATCGTAGCCGATCCCCAAGATTTCCTGGATCTTGGCGTTGACCTCGCGCGGGTTGCCGGCCAGCACATTCTCGCCGCCGGGCGCCAGCCTGCGCAGGCGGGCCAGCTTCGCTTCGGCGGTGTCTGGATCCTTGCCCTTCCGCTCGTAGCGCCGCTCGACGAGGTAGACTTCCCCGCCCAGCTCGAATCGGAACGAGACGTCCAGCGTCTTTTCCAGCTGGTTGATGATGCCGCGCGTGTTGTTGCTCGCCCGGTCCACGCTGCCGTAGAGGGCAAGCGTGATCGCGTCCAGGATCGATGACTTGCCGCTCCCGGTGGGGCCGAAGATCCCGAAGAGCCCGTCCGCGCCGAGCTTTTCAAAGTCGACGGCCTGGCTGCCGCGGTAGCTGTTGAGCCCGGAGAATTCCAGCCTGATGGGCTTCATGCTACCTTACCCCCGGTTGGCTTGGCCTCATCCTGCGCTTCGGCCGGCGGCTCCTGCGCGTTCACCATTTCCAGGAAGAACTTGACCAGCTCCTCCGGCGGATCGACGCCGCGCTCCCGCTGGTGGAAGAGCTTAAAGCGGTCGGCCAGTGACATCTCCGAGAGGCGGCGGTCCTCAGTCTGAGCGGTCAACTCAGGATAGATGGGCCTGATGCCGATGATGCCGGGGTGCAGCTTGCGCAGCTCGATCAGTTCCGCCGCTTCGAGCGGATGATCCGACTCCACCTCCAGATCCACCCAGGCTTCCTGGTTCCCGGACTCGGCGCACCAGGCGCGCGCCTCCGCCAGGCTACGCGCCCGCCACCGCTTGAGCGCCCTGCCGGAACTCAGGCCGACAGATCGCACCTGCGCCTCGCCACCCGGGAGGATGTCCGCAATGACAACCTCCTTGCGCTGATCCGCTTCGGAGAAGCTGTATGACAGGGGCGACCCGGCATAGCGGCAGGCCCGGGGGGCGTTGTGGACCTGCTGTGGCCGGTGGAGGTGGCCGAGCGCGACGTACTGCGCCTTCGCCGGCAGTGCCAGCGGCGACACAGCCAAGGCTCCACCAAGCTGCCGCTCGGATTCGCTCCCCGCCCCGCCGAGGGCGAATAGGTGCGCCACCACTATGTTTACGGCATCAGGCCTAAAGACCCGATCGGCCCCCGCAAAGAGCCGGCCGACCCGGTCTGAATAGACGAGCTGTTGAGACGCCTCGTCCAGGTCTTCGGCCAAGACCTCGTTCAGCCTGGACTCGGATGGATAAGGCAGTGCGTAGATAATGACGGGCTCATCCGCGCCGGAGACGCCAAGCTCCAGCCAGCCCGGCCCTGCGTTGATCCTGTGCACACCGCCAGCCGCCCCCGGGGGAAGCTGTTCTTTGGGGTAACCAAGCAGGGAGATGCCGTGCTTCAGCGCCAGGGGGTTCGCCGCGTGCAACCGGTCCGGGCTGTCGTGGTTGCCGGCGATGGCGGCCACGGCCCGTTTCCCCCCGCCGGCCAGCCTCTCGAGGGCGTAGTAAAAAAGCTCCTCGGCCTCGGCGGAGGGGTTGAACTGGTCGAAGACATCACCGGCCACAAGGACGAGATGGACATCTTCCCTGGTAACGATCTCAACCAGCTCATCAATGAACTGCGCCTGTTCGGGCAGCCTTGACCTGCCCTCCAGGTTGCGGCCGAGGTGCCAGTCGGATGTGTGCAGGAGCCGCAAGACCAACCCTCCTCAAAGCAGCGAGCGTTCATTCCTCATCCGTCATTACAATCGTTACAATTGGAAAATTCGCCCGCGGCCGCAGCGGTCCCTCCTGCTTGCCGCCAAGGCCTCGTCGGTACGGTCATTTTCGGCAGATTGTTGTTGAATCTCCTATACGCCTCGGGAAGGAGTGAAGTAATCGCCCCCACCCATGAACCAGTGACTGTTGATTCGCCTGACCCGATCGTGGCTCGCGTACTCATCCGGCTGCGGATCGCGGCCGTCCGAACGGTAGATCAAGTACGCCCTGGAAAAACCGCCGAAAAGCCAAACCCTGAATCGTCAAAGGCCCAAAAGCCGCCCTCCCCCCGCGGGCACGCGGATAGGGCGGCGGCTTGGCATGATTCATTCCTCTCGCCCGCTTTGGCGGGAGAGGGGACAAGGGGGTGAGGGGTCCCCAGTTACTCCTTGACCACCGTCAACCCCCCGACCACCGCCTCGTTCAGGAACCTGTCGTAGGCGGCTACCTCCACCTCGTGCTTGCCGGCTTTGTAGCCTTTTAAATCCACGGCGATCTCCGCGAAGCCCTCCCGGTAGAACCCGGCCAGGCGGCCGTCGATGTAGACCTCGACCCGGACCGTATCCTTGCCCGCCTCGAGGGAGAGGAAACACTGGCCGGCCTGGACCTTGGCCCCCGTCACCTTGAGCGTTGGCGGCTCGCTGTCGGAGAACTGCTGCCCGCCCGCCCCCGGGCGCCTGCCCTCGAAACGCTTGCGCACCGCCCTTACCTTGCTCCCCGCGATGAGGATGTTGGCCGGGTCGGTGTTGCCCACGCCGTCGGCGCCCAGGTACTGCAGGTATTTCACACTCTGCGGATCCCAGCCCATGACGAGGGCCTCGATGACATCCAGCGCCACCGGGTCCTTGCTCGCCAGGATGATGCGCATGTTCATGCACTGCGCGCTGTAGTCCCGGCTGCCATAATTAGAGTTCGGCGTGGGGCCGCGCTGGATGCCGACCAGCCCGTCCATGACGGCGAATTTGGCCGGCTTGCAGCGGTAAAAGTCGCTCATGAAGGCGTGGTATTCCATGTTGCCGTGGGGGATCTTGGGCCAGCGCAGGGTGTCGGCCGGGCCGCCGCCGTAGATGTTGGCGGGCGTGGCGCCGATGGCGAGATTCTTGACGGCGCCGGTCACCGCCGCGTCCCAGTGCGTCTTGAGCGTGGGCACGCTGATGACCACGTCCGCCTCGTAATACCGCCGGTTGAGGTAGTACTCGCTCTCGTACCTGCCGTCCGGCAGCTCGACCCGGACCAGGCGGGGCGAGTCTTTTTCCTGCCAGCCGCCGCTGTCGGACTCGATTGGGATGATGGCGTCGACAAAGGGGAGGTTCTCGGCGGTGTAGCCGTAATGGCTGAACGCCTCCGCCGTCGGTACGGCCGAGCCCTCCATGACGTAGATCTTGGCCGCCCCGGCCTCGTGCGCCAGCTCGGCCACGGCCCGGACCACGCGGCGATCCGTGGCCACGCCGCCGAGCAACTCGGGGAGGGGATGGCGCTTGCCGATAAAATCGGCGATCTCCACCAGGTTCGGCTTGATCACCACCACGTCGCCGGGCTTGACCACCGATGCCAAGCCGCCGGCCAGGTCCACCGCCTGCCGGACCAGGTCCCGGATCTCGCCGTCGGTGATGCTGTAGATGGAATCCCCTTGGTACCGGGTGATGGCCACGGTCGAGGGCGGCAAGGAGACCTTGCCCGCCGCGGTGCCCAATCCCTGCCAGAGCGAGGCGACGGCCATCGCACCCACGAGGATGAAGAGTACCCAGCGCTTCCAGGCCTTCATACACATCCACCCCGATTCGTCACTTGGAACCGAATGGGCATCCGGCTGAACATTTCCACGGCGGATGGGGCTATCCTCTCTATGCAGCTAAAGGCGGTGTGAAAACCCGTCTTGAGCAGCGCTGTGATAAATCCTCAAAAAACGCAGAGTAAATGGATTAACGCAGATTAAGAGTAGTAAATCCCATCAATCTGCGTGAAACGCAATCTATGTAATCTGCGGAATCTGCGTTTTTGGTCTAAAACGGGTTTTAACAACGCTGCTGGAGAGGGAGGCGATATGCGGCGGGAAGCGTTGCGCGGCGCTCCGTCAGGCGTGTGGGGCGGGGAGCGCCTCCCCGGCGTGAAAGGAGCTCCTGACCAGGGGGCCGGCGGCCACGTGGGCGAAGCCCATGGCGCGAGCGCGCGCGGCCAGGGCGTCGAAACGCTCCGGCGGCACGTACTCCGCCACCGGCAGGTGCGCGCGGGTGGGCCGCAGGTACTGGCCGACGGTGACCATGTCGCAACCTGCCGCGCGGAGGTCGGCCAGGGTTTGCAGGACCTCCTCCTCCGTCTCACCCAGGCCCAACATGAGGCCGGACTTGGTCATGGCGTGCGGATTCATCTCCTTGACCGCGGAAAGGAGCCAAAGCGAGCGCGCGTAATCCGCCCCAGGCCTCACCTCCGCGTAGAGCCGGGGCACGGTCTCCACGTTGTGATTGAACACGTCCGGCCCCGCATGGGCTACGGTGGCCGCTGCCTCGCGGGAACCGCGGAAATCGGGCGTGAGCACCTCGATCGTCACCGGCGGACGCACGGCCCGGAGCGCCGCGATCACGGCGGCGAACTGGCCGGCGCCGCCGTCCGGCAGGTCGTCTCGGGTGACCGAGGTCACGACGGCGTGGCGCAGGCCCATCTCGCCCGCCGCGGCCGCCAGCCGTCCGGGTTCTTCGGGATCCACCGGCTCCGGCCCGCCGTGCTCGACGGCGCAAAAGCGGCAGTCACGCGTGCAGTACCGGCCGAGGATCATAAAGGCGGCCGTCCCCTCGGCAAAACACTGCCCGAGATTGGGGCAGGCCGCGCCCTGGCAGACGGTGTGGAGGTTATGGCGTTGCAGGATGCCCCGGACGGCCCCGGTCCCGGCGTTTAGCGGCGAGCGGGCGCGGATCCAGGCAGGCAGGCGCGGTGGCAGCTGTTGCGACATTACAAATACCCTCTTGTATTTCCGCAATCCATCCACGGATGGAACCGTTCCATCCGGTCTCAGGGCCATTCATGGCGTCGTCGGCAGAAAACACGGTTTATCGCATTGCTTTTGACGAGTGACGAGCGGCCAGCTGCGCACTCACCCCGTCACACTTCCTGTACCATCTCCAGGCCGAAGACCCCCCCGAATTCTTCCACCACCAGCGGTTCGACCTCTGCCCTGGAGACAGGGCGTCCGAGCAGCCTGGCGAGGGAGGTCACACCCTTGTCCCTGATGCCGCAGGGATGGATCAGCCGGAAATGATCGAGATTCGGCTCCAGATTGAGGGCGAAACCGTGGCAGGTGACCCAGGCCTTGACCGCGACGCCGATGGCCATGACCTTTTCCTCGCCCGCCCAGACCCCTGTGTGGCGCGCATCGCGTCCGCCGGTAAGCCCCAGGCGGGCCAAGACGCGCAGGCCGACCTCCTCGTAGCGGCGGAGTAACGCGTGGAGGTCCCGGCCGTGCCGCCGGAGGTCCAGGATGGGGTAGCCCACGAGTTGGCCGGGGCCGTGGTAGGTGATGTCGCCGCCCCGCTCGGTCTCGAAGAGCTCGATGCCCAGGCGCGCCAGCGAATCCTCGGCCACGAGCAGGTTGCCGCGGCCCCCGCCGCGCCCTATGGTCAGGACCGGCGTGTGCTCGAGGAGGAGGAGCCTGTCCTCCCCGCCCGCCACCACCTCCCCATGCACGCGCCGCTGCAGATCGAGCCCCTGGGCGTAGGGTACGCGGCCCAGGGCGCGCCAGCGGCAGACGGGCCCGGCCTCAGACATGGATGGCAAGCCCCCGGACGGCCAGAGCGGCTTCCATCATCGTCTCGGCCAAGGTGGGATGGGCGTGGATGGTCTCGGCCAGATCCTCGGCGGTCAGCTCGTTGCGCACGGCCACGGTGGCCTCGGCCGCCAGGTCGGACGCATGGGCGCCGATGATATGCACGCCCAGAATGCGCCCGCTCTCGGCCTCGGCGACGATCTTGACCCAACCCTCGCTCTCGCCCATGGCCAGGGCCTTGCCGTTCGCCAGATAAGGGAACCTCCCCGTCCTGATTTCCATGCCGCGCTTGGTGGCCTCCTCCGCCGTGAGGCCAACCGACGCCACCTCGGGATCGGTGAAGACGCAGTTCGGTACGGCGGCGTCGTCATAGGTCTGGCCCGGTCCATATAGGCTCTCGACCACGGCCAGGGCTTGGTGGGAGGCGGCGTGCGCCAGGTCGTAGGGCATATCGTTGATGTCACCGATGGCGTAGATCCCGGGAACCGTCGTCTCCAGCCCGCGGCCGACGGGTATGCGGCCTCGTTGATCGGTCCGCAGTCCCGCGCGGTCGAGATCCAGGCGGTCAGCGGCGGTCCGCCGGCCGATGGCCACCAGCACCCGATCGACCGCGATCTCTCCCGAGGGCAGCCGCAGATGGACACCGTCGGCCTGGCGCCGGATCTCCTCAACTGACTGCCCCACGAGGACCTTGATGCCGCGTTTCCTGAAGACCCCACCAAGGGCCCGGCCGAGCTCTGGATCGAGGGACGGCAGCAAGCCGGGGAGCATTTCGACCACGGTCACTTCCGCTCCCAGTGCGGCATAGATCGAAGCGAACTCGCAGCCTATCACCCCGCCGCCGACTATAGCCAGGCGCGGCGGGATCTCCTCCAGATCGAGCGCCTCGTCGCTGGTCATGACCGTCCGTCCGTCGTGGCCGAAGGCGGAAGGCACCATGGGTTCGGTGCCCGCGGCGATGATAATCCTCTCCGCCTCCAGGCGCAGTTCGCCCTCGACTCGGGCGACCGCGAGTTCGCGGGGGCCGATAAAGCGGGCTTCGCCCTGGATCAGCTGCACATGATTCTTGGCCAGTAAGTATTGAATGCCCCCCACCAGCCGCTTGACCACGGCGTTCTTACGGGCGATGATCCCCGCCATATCTGGCCGCACCGCGCCCGCCACCAGTCCAAACTCGGTGGCGCGCCGCATCCTGCTGTAGAGCTCGGCCGAGGTCGCCAGGGTCTTGGTGGGGATGCAGCCCCTGTTCAGACAGACTCCGCCCACCCGGTCCTTTTCGATCAGAGCGACCTCCGCTCCTCTCTGGGCCGCCCTAATGGCAGCCACGTATCCCCCGGGACCCGCGCCGACGATCGCCAACCGCACCTTTGCTCTATCCATGGATGCGCCACCTCGCTATGGGCAATTGCGCCATTGATTCCGGTGATGCCGGCCGGCCTTGGACCGGCCGGGTGAAGCCCTACGGCATGACCAACCGGTGTGGGGCCGCCAATAGGGAACTGAGCCTGGCCAGGAAGCGCGCGCCAGTGACCCCGTCGATGGCCCGATGATCGCAGCTCAGGGTCATGGCTAGCGACTGCCGGACGGCGAAACCGGCGCCCTGAGCCGTCACGCACGGCATCACCCGACCCACGGCCAGGATCGCCACCTCGGGCGGGTTGATGATGGCGGAAAACTCATCGACTCCATACATGCCGAGGTTGCTTACGGTAAAGGTCCCGCCACTGCACTCGTCCGGCGAGAGCCGTCCGCCCTTGGCCCGCTCCACGAGATCCCGAACCCGGCGGGACAGGGCGAAGAGATCGAGCCGTTCCGCCCCACGGATCACCGGGACGATCAGGCCGTCCTCCAACGCCACCGCCACGCCCAGATCGATGGAGGAATGGAGGACCAGTTCGTTGCCGTCCAGAGCCGCGTTCAGCTCGGGAAACTCCTGCAGAGCCAGGACGCACGCCCGCAGGATGAGGTCGGTGACGGAGAGATCGCTCCGGCCTTCGCCGCCCCTCCGCTCCGCGTTGAGATCCGCCCTCATGTTCATGAGATCCGTCGCATCAGCCGTGGCTTTGAGGTAAAAATGGGGTATGGTCGTGAAGCTCTCGGTCAACCGGCGGGCGATGATCTGCCGCATGCGCGAGAGCGGCACGCGTCGTTCCCCGCCTCCGGAGGACGGGGCCGGCGCGGTGGCCCGCGAGGCTCCGCACTGCACGCGGGCCTCCACGTCCGCCGCGATCACCCTGCCGCCGGGACCGCTACCCGCGATCTCCCGAGGGTCCAGGCCGGCCTCGCGGGCAAGGCGCCGCGCGCGCGGTGAGATGAGGACGCGTTCCCCCTCTTTCACCCCGGGGTTCGCGGGCGGGGCTGCCGTCGAGACTGCGCCAGGCTCTGGTTCGGATGGCTTCCCCTCCGCGTTCGGCGGCGGGCTCGACGGCGCGGTCGCGGCGGGCATCTCCTCGCCCTCCGCGCCGACATAGGCAACTGGCGTCAGGACGGGAACGGTCTGATCGGGCGGCACCAGGATCTTGAGCAACACTCCCTCGGCCGGCGATTCATACTCGATATTGACCTTGTCCGTCTGCACCTCGAATATGGGCTGTCCGCGCACGATCCGGTCGCCCTCCTTGACCAACCAGCGCGTAATCAGACCCTCCTCCATGGTCTCGCCCAGCTTGGGAAGCTTAATCTCCGTCGCCATTCTTTCTCGTCTCCCCACCTTAGATCCTACCGGGGTCCTTCTAGGCCACCTGGTTTCTGGCCAGCGCTCTGGCTGCCGCGGCGATGCGCTGCGGATCTGGCACCGCCAGCCGTTCCATGGGCTCGCTCATGGGGATGGGCACGTCCGCCGCTGCCACCCTGACCACCGGCGCATCCAAATAGTCGAAGGCCTCGCTCATGACCCTGGCCGCCACCTCGGCACCGACGCCGCCCGTCAGGCACCCCTCTTCGACCGTGACCAGGCGGCCCGTCTTCCTGATCGACTCGAGGATCGGTTCCATGTCCATAGGCGCCAGGGTGCGGGGATCGATCACCTCGGCCTCGATGCCCTCCTCCTTGGCCAGGGATTCGGCGGCCTTCAAGGCGAAGAGCAGCATACGGGAATAGGCCAGAATAGTCACGTCCCTGCCGGGCCTCTTGACCTCGCTTCGGCCCAAGGGGACAAGGTATTCACCCTCAGGCACCTCACCCTTGGCGGAATAGAGCATCTTGTGCTCGATGAAAAGCACGGGGTTGTCGTCGCGAATAGAGGCCTTGAGCAGGCCCTTCGCGTCATATGGCGTCCCGGGCATGACCACCTTGAGGCCGGGAACATGCAGGAACCAGGCCTCGAGGCTCTGCGAATGATGGCCGGCCAGGCAGCGACCGGCACCGCCCTGCGTGCGCAGGACCATGGGCACCGTTGCTTTGCCTCCGAACATGTACCTGATCTTGGCCGCCTGATTGACGAGTTGGTCCATGGCCAGAGTCAAAAAGTCGACGTACATAATCTCCGCCACCGGACGGAGGCCGGTCATGGCCGCACCCACAGCGGCCCCGGTGATGACCTGCTCGCTGATGGCCGTGTCGCGGACCCGTTCGTCGCCAAACCGTTCCCAGAGGCCCGTGGTCACGCCGTAGGCACCTCCGTAGATAGCGACATCCTCCCCCATGATGAAGACACGCTCGTCGCGCTCCATCTCCTCGGCGAGCGCCTCGTTCAGGGCCTGGCGATAAGTAATCTCGCGCATGCGGCAATCCCCCTGTCAGAATCCTACGTGAGGCGAGGAATCAATGATTAAGGTATAAGGCATCATGCATGGGGCATGAACCGGCTTGCAACCTCTCATTTTCCCTTTCCCCTATTGCCTATTGCCTTTTCCCTTTTCCCTTTTGCCTTTCCCCTTTTCCCTATTGCCTTTCCCCTATCGCCTATTGCCTATTGCCTTTCCCCTTTCCCCTTTTCCCTTTTGCCTTTTCCCTTCTTTCAGGCATACAAATCCTCGTATAGCTGCTCTGGCGCGGGATAGGGACTCTGCCGCGCGAAGGCCGTGGCCTCCTCCACGTCCCTTTTCGCTAAGGCCTCGACCTCAGCCGCCTCGGCTTCGGTGATCACACCGGACGTCACCAGCCGCCGAGCAAAGGTAGGGATGGGATCGCGCCCCTTCCAGTGGGCCTCCTCCTCTTTGGTCCGATAAACCCGCGGGTCGCTGCGGGAATGTCCGTAGTAGCGATATGTCTTGCACTCGATAAACGTCGGTCCCCCGCCGTTTCTGGCCCGTTCCGCGGCCCTGGCCACAGCGTCCTTGACCGCCAGGACATCCATGCCGTCAACGATCTCGCTTGGCATCAGGTAGCCCTTCGCCCGCTCGGCCAGGTCCGTGAGGTTGGTGCAGCGGGAGACGGCGACCGACATGCCGTAAAGATTGTTCTCGCAGACGAAGACGACCGGCAGCCGCCACGTCGCGGCCATGTTCATCGACTCGTGCGCCGTGCCTTCGTTCGCCGCTCCGTCCCCGAAAAAGCAGACCACCACCTGTCCCGAACGCCGCATCTGGGCCGAGAGGGCGGCGCCGACCGCGATGGGGAACCCTCCGCCCACGATGCCGTTGGCGCCCAGGTTACCGGTATTCAGATCCGCGAGGTGGAGGCTGCCTCCCTTCCCCTTGCAGCAACCCGTCGTTTTGCCGCAGATCTCGGCCATGAGCTCGGGCAGTTTGCCGCCCTTGGCGATGGCGTGTCCGTGTCCGCGGTGGGTGCTGGAGATGAGATCGGTCGGTCGGAGGGCCGCGCACGCCCCCACCGCCACCGCCTCCTGGCCCGCGTAAAGATGAGAGCCGCCCTGGATGTAGTTTTCGGCCAAGAGATCCATGACCGTGGCCTCGAAGAACCTGATCTGGTGCATCTGGCGCAGCATGCGCACCAGTTCCTCACGGTCCTCCTTGACCAGCAATTCGTCTGCCATTACAGTCCCTCCCTCTATCTGCCGCCGGAGTCGACGCCCGGAACGAGGCGGCCGGCGCCTTCGCCCACGTCATCCCCGGGCACGATGATCGTCTTCATACCCTCGCCCCGCTCGCAGCGGCGGATCCCCTCCGCCAGGCCGTCAAGGCCCGCCATCTGTCCGATGTATCTGCCCACGCGCACCCGGCTGGAGGCGATCAGACTCAGGGCCATGCGGTTTTGCTCCGCCGTGGAGCCCGATGTGCCGGTCACCGTGAATTCCCCGTAATGGATCAGGTTGCTGTCGATGGCGATCTCCGAACGGCCCTTGGGCAGGCCGCCGAAGAAATTCACGCTGCCCCTCTTGGCCACCATGCTCAACGCCTGCACCTGCGCCACAGCGGACGAACAGGCCACGATGACCGCATCGGCCCCCCTGCCGCCCGTTTCCTCCCTCACCCTCGCGATGGGATCCTCATTGACGGCGTCGATGAGGACATCCGGCGCGGCCAAGGCCTCCGCCTCCCTCAAGCGGGCCGCCGAGGCCTCGGTCGCGATGACCTTCACGGCACCGCGGGCGCGGGCGAGTTCCACATGAAAGCAGCCCAAAGGACCGGCGCCGATGATCGCCACCGTATCGCCCAGGGAGATCCGGGAAAGCTCCTGGCCATTGATGGCGCAGGCCAGCGGCTCGGCCAAGGCTCCCTCGGCGAAGGAGACCGCGTCCGGCAAGGGATTGACGATGCCCGCCCTGACTCCGAGAGCCGGCACGGCCATGTACTCGGCGTAACCGCCATCCCACCTGTAGCCGATGGCCGCCAACGAATCGCACTGGCCCGTGATGCCACGGCGGCAATAATGGCAGGTGCCGCAAGGAACCACCGGGGCCACGGCGACCCGCTGCCCCACGGATAGCCCCTCCGCCTCGGGCCCGACCTCCACGATGGTCCCCGCCACCTCGTGGCCGATGATGCGCGGCAGATGAAGCATGCGATGGCCCTTGTGGTAGACCTTCACATCGGTGCCGCATACGGCGCACGCGCCGACCTTGACGATCACCCCGCCGGGCTCGCAGACGGGGTCGGGCACCATGCCCAGGCGCAGATCCTCGAGATCAACCAGGGTCGCCGCTTTCATGTTCCCCGCCTCCTCCGCTTTCGTAAGCCGTTTTTCCGGAATCGCGCCGTGTCCCGTGTCAACGCGCGGAGCGGACATCTCACGGCGTCGCAGCCGCAGCCGACGTGGCGCGGCGTGCGCTCTCAAACGCGCGATAGTATCGCCTAACCATGGCGGTCAACGATTCGGCGGGCGCGAGTCCGCAGATCTCGACCAGGGCGCGTTCGAGCCCCCCGAGGCGAATTGCATCCTGGAGACGCTCGGCCCCCTTATCTCCGGGCGCCATAAAGCGCAGGCCGGCGGCGATGGCCTTGGCCATGATCCGCGGCGTGCCGCCGTGCTTGACGATGAGCCTGGCCGCGCCGACCAGGCGGTCGTCGGGCTGAAGCTTGCGCCAGGGATCCCGGCCGACACGGGCGACGGTGTCGCCGAGTGCCCTATCCGCGAAACGCCGGCGCAGATCCGCGGCGTGATCCAGGACGTCCCGCAGCGGGATCCCATGTTCCAGACTGAGGGCGCGGGCGCTCTCATGCATGCCCGTCTCCACGTCGCGCCGGATGGCGGGATCCGCCATAGCCTCGCCGATCAGGCGGAAACCCGCGGCGTGGCCGAGATAAGCAGCAATGGCGTGGCCCGCGTTGTGCAGATAGAGCTTGCGCTGGATGTAGTAGTCAAAAGGCCGACAGGGCAAAAGATGAGCGAGTCTTGGGATGGGGCCGCGAAAGCCATCCGCATCCACCGGCAGCTCGCAATAGGGTTCAGCCCAGACCCGCAGAGGATCCAGTGCCCGACGCTCGGGCGTGACGAGGGGCACCATCCGTCCGATGGAAGCCTCGACCAGGCCGAGGTTGGCCGAGAGGGAAGCCGGCAGGTGTTTCTCGACCTCAATACGGAGATAACGCTCGGCGCCGAGCAGATTCTCGCAGATGATCACGTCCAGGGGTCTGCCCGGAGTCAATTCCGCTCTGAGTAGGCATGCTCTGGCGATGAGAGGCGCCACGCCGGCTAGGGCATTGACTCCCACCGCCGTGGCCGCGAGGTCGGCCTCCGCCAGCTCCCGAACCGCCGCGGCATCCTCGCAGTCGACGGCCCGCACGCCCTCGACCATGAACTCCTTGTCTCCCGCCTCGGAGACGAGGCTAATGGGATACTTGCGGCATCGATTGAGGGAGGCCACGAGCTCTCGATTCGCCTCGATGAAGACGAGGTCATAGCCGCTTTCGGCGAATATCTGGCCCAGGAATCCGCGCCCGATATTCCCCGCTCCAAAGACAACCGCCTTGGGCAAGAAGACTCAGCCCCTCTTCTCTATGCCATCCGCCCGCCCGGTCCCAGCCAGACTCCCGGCCGTCCGCCGCGGCGCCAGCCTTCTCCAGGACACCACTCCCGCCGGGGATGCGCGGCGGCCATCGCCAATACTTCCTCCCAGGTGCCGAGACCGCTGTACGCGTCCGCCGCCCGCAGGTTCTGGGCGCCGGCGGTGCATGCCGCGCCGAGCGCCTCCTCGGGCCCCATGCCTCCCAGCACTCCCGTGAGGAAACCGGCGATGGCGCAATCGCCCGCGCCGGTCGCCGAGACGACCGTGGGGACCTCCAGGGCCTCGGCCCAGATCTCGCGCCGCGCCCAGCCGGGTCCGAGCGAGGGGGCGTCTCCGGTGATGAGATAGATGCCGCGCCGGCCGCATTTTACCCCCACTACGCCGATGCCCATCTCCAGACAGGAGGCGGCCAGCGACCTCACCCGTTCGACCGGGGCCTCCTCCTCCATCTTCCGCCCGCTCCGCCGGCTTTCTTCGAGAGACGCCAGAAATCCCCGGAAATCGAGCATTTCGTAGAGCTCTTCATAGCTTGGGAGAAAGATGTCCAGCACGGGCGCGATGCGCCGCATGATCGCCGGCCAGTCCTCCCTGGCGGCCTCGGAACCGGGATCCATGAATTGCATGTCCAGGGAGGTGATGAGTCCGTGCTCCTTGGCCCGGGCCAGGATGCGAAACGTCTCTCGCCCCTGTTCCCGGTAGAGGCTCGCCATAAGGGTGGGATAACCGAGGTGCAGGAGGTGGGCCTTGGCCAGGAGATCGTCGGGAATATCGTCCGCGCAGAACTGCTCGTTGGCTCCGGGATGATGGAGGAAAAAGCGGTCGCTCCCAGGCGGAGCCACGACCACGGAGTAGGAAGTGGTTAGCCCGGCTCCCTCCCGGATCTCCCCATCCAGACCGAAACGCTGCATGTAGCGCCGGCAGATCAGCCCTAATTCATCGGGGCCCACCTTGGCCACGGCGGCGATCCGGTTGCCGAACCTGCGCATGGCCAGCCCGGTGTTGGCCACGGCGCCGCCGTTGGCGAAGACCGCCGGACCGACGCGGTGGAGACTGCCGGGGATGAATCCCTCGCGCGGCGCGTCCCGGTCAAAGAGCGGCGTGATGTCCACGCAGATGTGCCCGGCCACGATGGCCGCAAATATCCTTGGCTCCTTCATGCCTAGCACTCCTCGGTCGAACGTCCGGCGCTGGCCGGTTCCAAACCGATGTGAAACCCGTCCTTTGCCCCGGGGACAAGCCTCCCGGCTGCGTGAACGGGGCTTGGATGGGCTTTGAAGCTCGGCCGACAGGGCGTACGGGCGTCCAGTACGGCCTGGGGTTTCAGCCTTGGGATCATGGCGGTGAGGTTTTCGCGCCTGAGCTCGTCCTCTCCCCTCCGGCTTCGCAGACGATCATCCCGGCGCGGGTCGCCGCCTCGGCCAGATCGGCAGGGAGCGGCGCATCCGTGGCCATGGCCTGCACCTCGGCAAAGCCGGCGAAGGTGAAGGGGAAGATGCGCCCGAACTTGCCGGAGTCACAGAGCACCGCCGCGCGCCGGGCCTTGGCGATTACCGCCCGCTTCAGATCGCACTCCACGGCGTTCAGATTGGTAAAACCGGTATCCACGGCCACGCCGGATGCGCCCATGAACGCCAGGTCGATATGGAGCGACGCGAGTTGGGAGAGACTCCACTGGCCCGAGAGCGAGAGAGTGGAGGGATTGACCTGGCCTCCCAGGAGCATGACCGCAAGGCTCCTCCTGCGGGCGAGGCGAAGGGCGATGGCGGGGTCGTTCGTCACGATCAGCCGCTCCTGATCCTCGGGGAGCATGGTAGCAAAGAGATCCAGCGTGGTGCCGGCATCGAGGTAGATGACGTGGTGCTCGGGAGTGAGCAGGCGCAATGCCGCCTCTGCGGTCAGCCTCTTGAGCTCGGGCCGCTCCGAGCGGCGGAGGAGGATGTCGTCCGCGGCCGTGGGCTCGATCAGACGCACACCGCCGTATGTGCGGATTACCTTGCCCTCCTCCTCCAGGCGATCGAGGTCGCGGCGGAGCGTGGATTCCGAGACGTGCGGCAGGGCTTCCTTGAGCTCGGCCAGATGAACCTCGGCCCCGTGCCGATGGAGCATGGCCATGATTTGCTCGGAACGCTCATTTTTCAACCCAGATCACCAGGAGAATCATCTCATACTTGCGCGTTTTTGTCAAGATCATGATTGTTTTTTTCAGGCCTTGCCTCACCCCGCTTGGTCCACCGCTGCTTGCGCGGCCCCGCGGCGGCGAGCAGGATGCCCTCCAATGCCATGGCGGCCAGGATAAAGACGGCGGCTACGGCAAAAGCCGACGCGAGTGTGCCGGCTTGGGCCGCCATGCCGCCGATAAGCGGGCCAATCAGGGTGCCGAGGCTGAGGACCATCTCGTGATAGCCGCTTTGGCCGCCCCGGTCACTGGCGCCGTTCTGGCCGTAGAACATGCTGGAAAAGTAGGTCATGCCCGCGCCGAGGCCGAACAGGCCAAAAGCCACGAAGAACACGGTCCGCCCGGGCGAAAGCCACAAGAGGAGCGCCGCTCCGGCAGCAAGGCCCTGGCAGGCCAGGAGCGGATCGGCTCGATAAGCCCAACCGCGCTTGCGGTTCATCGCGGCCACCGTCATGAACCAGCAGACATAGAGTGTGGCATTGACGGCGCCGACGGCCTGGCCCGGCAGACCCGCCGCCAGGCTCAGCTTTGGAAAGATGAAGCGCAGGATGCCGATGGTCACCCAGGTCGCAAAGTTGGCTATTCGGCTCAGCGCGACAAAGAGCAGGCGGTCGCGTCCATCGGGGCCGAGGCTCCGCCCGTCTCGCGCGGCATGGTGCGGCGCGGTTGCAGCGCCGCTCTTGTCTGGCGTCGCGGCAATGAGGGCGCCGACCACCGCTGCGCAGACGCAGCCGAGGATGACGGCAGGCGCCACGTCCAGCCTGGCAAAGAGACCGCCCAGGAGGCAGCCTGCCGCCAGGCCGGCGGTGATGGCCATGCCGAAACGTCCGAGATGCCGCAGGAGATCCTCGTTCTCGGAATCCAGGCCCGTCCAGGCCTCGATCAGGGGCCAAAAAACGGCGTTGGCCGTCCCACTGAGGAAAAAGGCCAAAAAGATGGGGATGATGCCGGAGTGGCCGAGCGTGATAAAGGCCGCCGCCTTCAGGCAGCAGGCGGCCAGGATAGGCCTGCGGCGGCCCACTCTGTCCGAGAGCCGGCCAAAAAGCGGATTCCCGATCACCCGCGCCAAAAGATGCGCCGTGCCCGTGAGCCCCAGCACCAGGGGGCTGTCGATCACCCGGGCCGCCGCCAGGGTAGCCACGATCATGAACAACCCGTAACAGATCTCCATGATCAGGGCTGCGGCGAAAAGCTTGGTTTGATGCGCTTGGGGCATGGCTGTCCTCCTTTGCCTGGATCCCGATCCGGTTTTCCACCATCTTCGGCAATCCTACTCTCCTCCCTGCCAGGCGAAACATCCTCACGCCGTTTCCAGAGTAAACTTTGGCAGAAGGTTACTCCGCCGACGCGGCGAATTCTCCCTTGCGATAGTGCGAAATCAAGGCTGCTCGTTCGAACGGCGCGCGGCCGGCGACGAATCGCGGATTCTCCATCATGCGAGGAGTGACCAAAGATGGCACCGACCGTCCTGATCACCGGCGCCGATGAGGGCCTGGGATTCGCCCTGGCCCGCCGTTTCCTGGACGGGGGCTTTACCGTCCTCGCCGGCCGCTACAACCGTTCCCTGGCGGCCCTGCCGGGCCTGGCCGCCGCCCGCTCTGGCCTGCATATCGTGGACCTCGACGTCGCGGACGGTGCCTCGGTGGCAGCCGCCCACGCATGCGTGGCCGGGCTTGTCTCCTCCCTCGACATCCTCATCAACAACGCCGGCATCCACCCCCCCGCCTCCAATAACGCGCTGCCCCTCGTGGACTTCGCGGTCATGGAGCGGACCCTTGCCGTCAACGCCATCGGCCCTCTGCGGGTGGTGCAGCGCTTCCTCCCCCTGGTCCTCGCGGGGGAAAAAAAGCTCCTCGTCAACATCTCCTCGGAGGCGGGGAGCATCGGCGCCTGCCGGCGCAAGGCCGAGTTCGACTACTGCATGTCCAAGGCCGCCCTGAATATGCAGTCAAAAATCCTCCAGAATTATCTGCGGGACTTTGGCGTCAAGGTATTGGCACTCCATCCGGGTTGGATGCGGACGGCCATGGGCGGGCCCGACGCGGATCTCGCGCCGGAGGAAGCGGCCGATGCCATCTACAACCTGGCCGCCGCCCCTCCCCCCCTGGACGGCCCGATCTACCTGGACTACCTCGGCCGCGAGATGCCGTGGTAGGCCGGACGAACCCCGCCGCGCGGGCAGAGGAGTTGAAGCGCATGGAACCTGATTTGACCGCGCAGATCCTGGCTGCTTTGGCCCGCGTCGAGGCCCGCCTGGCTTCCCTGGAGGAACGCCGGCCGCGCCGGCAGCCGCCGGATGAAACGGCGGACAGCCGGTCCGCGCCCGCCCGCGGCGAGACGCAGCCCAAGCGGGCGCGCGCGGCGATGGGAGGCAACGAGGAGGAGAACTGGCTCGATGTGCCCGAGGACAAAATCGCCGCGGTCATGGCCCCGTTCGCCAGCGAACAGCGGATCAAGCTCCTCAAATCGCTCTATCTCGGTATCTCCGAATCGGGCCAGCTCAAGGATTTCACCGGCTTGACCGGGGGCCAGCTCTACCACCACCTGAAAGAGCTTGCCCTGGCCAAATTCCTGTCCAAACAGGTCCGCGGCGAGTACGGCCTTTCCAGCTTCGGCTACTATGCCTTTTCGGCCATCATGATCCTGGTCACGGATCTCCTCGCGGAGGACCTGCCGGAGGAACTGATCGCGCCTGAGGAAATCGGCCAGCTAGATTGAGTCCCGAGCGCGCGGCCACCGTCTTGCGGCTACCAAAAACGGGAAGCCCCGCCCGGGGCTTCCCGTTCATGAATTGCCGGTTTTTTTCTTTTTCCGCTTTTCTTGCCGTCAGGGAGAAGGGGCTTCACGCAGCTAGCGGCGCAGGGAGGTGACGCCTGCCAGGTCGTTGCCTGGTTTGCCTGCGTGTCGGTTCATCATATGCACCCGTATGCCGCGCGAACCAGGGATTAAGGCAGATGTGTCGGCGCGATCCCCACCCGGTTCCGGCCCGCCCGTTTGGCGTGATAGAGGCCCTCGTCCGCCTTTTGCAGGAGTTGGCTTGGGTCCGCGGTGTGATGGGGGTACGAAGCCACGCCCAGGCTGGCCGTGATGCTCACCACCGCCTGTCCCCGCGTGTATGACGCGCCGGCCATCCTCGCGCGGGTCGCCTCCGCGTACCGGGAGGCCTCCCCCAGCCCGGTGTCCGGCATCAGGAGCACGAACTCGTCGCCACCGAACCTGGCCAGCGCCATCTCCTCGCCCGCATCGGCCTTCAAGGTTTGCGCCAGGCGCTGCAACAACTCGTCCCCGGCCTCGTGCCCGAAAGAGTCGTTGATCCGCTTGAAATGATCGATATCGAGCAAAAGGACGGAAAGCGGACGCTCGTTGCCTGCACGTTCGAGTTCCAGCGCAAAGCGCTCCTGGAAGTAGTGCCGGTTCCAGAGGCCGGTCAGGGCGTCATGGGTCGCCATATACCGGATCTCGCGGTTGAGTTTGGCGTTTTCGAGCGCCAGGGAGATCTGCCCGCTCACCGTGGAAAGCAGGCGGCGGTGCTCCTCCATGGAAGAGGGCAGGTGGTCGTATTCCACCAAAAGCAGGCCTTCGCGCTTTCCCTTGCTCCACAGGGGGGCGCAAAACAGCCCGTTGACGCCGCGTTTCGCCCAGAACACCTTTTCGTCCTCGCCAAGGTCCTCATAGGAGAGGATGAGGTTCCCTTCCCAGCATCTAGCAAGAAGGTTGCCAAAGAGGGGGAACGTTTCGATCTCTTGTCCCCCGCCGGCCCTGGCCTGTTGCCTCAGATACGGACCGTCCGGATCCAGGAGATAGATGGAGCAGGACTTGGCGCCCAGGAGGCCGAGCAGGATATCGACCACTTTGGCCACGATGGTTTCCGGGGCAAGTTCCGAGGAGACCTCCTGCCCGATGAGGTACATGGCGTAAATCTCCGCGTATCTCTCCTCGAGCAGGAGGTGGATTTCGGTCAATTGGCTGAGCTGCTTTTCCTGATCGGCCTGGACATTCCTCAGGCGGGCGATGGTGGCGGCCAGCTTCCGCCGGAGGTTGCGTTCGGCATGCGCCGACAAAAGGCCGAGCAACGCCGCCGCACCCAGGCAAAAGATTGTCAACGCGAGGCTGAATGGGATCGCTACGGCCGAGGGCGTGAAACGCCCGCTCGCGATCAGCACGGCTGAGATGATCGTCGCCAGCAGGCTGACAGCCACGGCCAGGTACAGCCGGCAGAAGAGGCATGCGCCGACGATTTCCAGGCCGTAGAGGATAAAGAGGGGGAAGGCGGGATTCCCCCCGAGAAAGAGGGCGGCCGTGATGCCGGCCAGATTTGCCAGGTGAAAAAGGGCGAGCCGGACGGGAAAGGGGATGAGTCTGGTGGAAACGATCATCCCGTCCACAAAGGTGAGGGCGAGGCAGACAAGCACGAGGCCCCCGAAAGCCGCGCGAACGCCGGGGGAGCCCAGCGACCAGACGGCCGCGAGCAAGATCGTGCCGATAGCGCAGAACACCACGGCCCATCTGGTAAAAGCTCCCGTGTTGGCCTCGGATTCCTTTTCCTCGAGCTCGTCCACTATTGGGTAAGCCACCACCCGCAAGGATCCCTGCTTCCGTAAAGATCGATTTATCCCAGGCAAAACGCTGCCGCAAGCTCTCGTGATTTGACTGGCAGTTCACGGAGGTCACGGATTCAGGGGATCTATACCATATTTATCGGCGCCGGCCGCGATGTAATAAACCGGCATTTAGAGGATGGAAACCATCACGAGGCCCGCCGCGCCGCTGGTTCCGGTGTGCGGCGGCCAAGGCCTTATACCGGGGTTGCGAAAGCGTGAGTATTGTCCGCAGCTTGTTGCGGCTTTGACGCCGGCTTGCATGGCGGCCAAAGCCGCAGGTAACAAAGGTAATGTCGAGATCCGGATTAAAGCAACTTTACGCTTTTTGACACGTAGGGATGCCTCAGGAGCCTGTGCGCGTAATGCCACGGACCACTAGATACAGTGGTACCGCGTGGCACTTGATACCAGAGTTTGTGCTCCAAATGCCATAAATTAGGTTAGTCGCACAAACTCTTAGGTGAACCGTGCGCTGGTATCCGAACAAGCAAACATTACGGAGGTGTGGAGCTTGCCAACCAATCTCGCTCTCATCCTGTTCTGGGTGGCGGCCGCCTGGTGGGCTCTCTGGATCGTTCTGGCCCTCGCCAAGAAAGCCACCACTATCTTTCTCTTCCTTGTGGCAACGGGGGCGATCTGGGGCTTCTTCAACTACCGCGGCGCCCAATCCGCCACCGGCGTCTCCGGCTATCTTCTCCTTCTTATTCCCATCTTCTTCTTGCCCAGCATGGTCAGGATTATCACGGAGTACGAGCGCGGCGTCCTCTTCCGCTTTGGCCGTCAAAAAGCGCTGCTCGGGCCGGGGCTCAATCTGATCTTCCCCATGGGCATCGACGCCGTGCGCCGCATCGACCTGCGCACCTTTACCATCGACGTGCCCAAGCAAGAGGTCATCACCAAGGACAACGTCCCCGTGCTCGTGGACGCCGTGGTCTATTTCAACGTCTTCGATCCCATCCTGGCCGTGGTCAAGGTGGCGGACTACGTCAAGAGCACGTCGCTCCTGGGCCAGACCATCCTCCGCTCCGTCCTGGGCCAGCACGATCTGGACGAGATGCTCTCCAAGCGGGGCGAACTCAACGACGTGCTCAAGGATTTGCTGGATGTGGCCACCGATCCCTGGGGGATCAAGGTCACGGCCGTGGAGATCAAGGCGGTGGAACTGCCGGAGAGCATGAAACGGGCCATGGCCAGGCAGGCGGAGGCCGAACGGGAGCGCCGGGCCAAGGTCATCGCCGCGGACGGCGAGTTCCAGGCCTCCGAGAAACTGACCGAGGCCGCCAGGGTCATCGGCGAGCATCCGGCCGCCATCCAGCTACGTTATCTCCAGACCCTGTCCGAGATCGCCATCGAAAAGAACTCGACGGTCCTCTTCCCGCTGCCCATAGAGGTGCTCAAGTTCTTCGAGCGCATGTCGGAGAAATAACCCGTTCTCACCAAACCGAACAAAGCCGTCCCTTTCCCGCGGTGCCGGGAGAGGGACGGCCTTTTTTCACGGCGGTGCCGAAAACCACGTACCTGCTCCCATGCAAAGACGCAGTAAGAGTTGAGTCAAAAGCAGTTGTATGGCAAGTCGGTTCCACTCTCGATGATCCGCTTGGACCGACCGGTTACCCGTTTTCCGCTTTCCCGGCGGCCGGGGGGATGAATTCGAAGATCAGGTTCAAGATGATGCCGACGATGGCCGCGGTGGCGATGGCGGGCAGTTTGGCCCCAAAGGCCGGTATCATGCCGCCGGAGAAGGCGAAGGTGCCGCCGATGCCGACGATCAGCACGGTGGCGGCCACCGCCAAGGTGCGGGGGGAGAACATGTCCACCTTTTCGGAGATCATGATGGCAATGCCCTGCACACCAATCACGCCGAAGAGGTAGATCGACGCCCCGCCGATGACAGCCGCCGGGATCGTATTGATCACCGCCGCCAGTTTGCCGAAGAACGCGAGACCCATGGCGATGAGGGCCGCCGCGATCAGCACCGGCACGGAGAAGTTGCGGCTGATGGTCATGACGCTGTTATTCTCGCCGTAATTGGTCCCGGCGGGTCCACCCATGACACCGGCCACGATGTCGCCGATGCCATCCCCGATCAGGTTCTCGCCAAGCAATCCCGCGATGGGATATTCCTTCTTGCGCCCCAGCTTACGCGCGAGGTTGTTCACGTACAGATCGATCTGGTAGAGATGGGCGGTGGATTCAGGGATGGTGGCGATGGCGATGGGCATGATGGCCGCGATGGCGATCGGACTCCAGCTTGGCAAGGTAAAATGCGGCAATACAATGATCTTGGCGCTGGCCACGGTGCCGAAATCGAGGCCTCCCTGGAGCAGCACCGTGAGGTAGCCGACGATGACGCCGAAAAGTACCGGGAGCTGGCCCCACACGCCGCGCAAGTAGACCGAGAAGACGATCGTCGCCACCAGGGTCACCAGGGCGGCGGTCCAGTTGGCCGCGGCACCGCCCATGGCGATATTGGCCAAGGAGATGCCGATGACAATGGCCACGCTGCCGGTGACGACCGGGGGCAGTATTTTCTTCACGATACCCTTGCCAAAGAGCTTGACGATCAGGCCGGCCGCGATGGAGACCAGGCCGGAGGCGATGATCCCGCACTGTGCTTGCGAGATTAGGGAATCCGGCGCGATATCTCCCATGTTCTTGACGGCCGTAATGGCGGCGACGGCGGCCACGTAAGAAAAACTTGAGCCGAAGTATAGCGGGATGCGCCGACGGGTGATCAGGATGAAGCATAAGGTGGCCAAACCGCTGGCGAAGATGGTGGTCGAAACGTGAAATCCGGTGACGAGCGCGACCATCACCGTGGCGGGAAACATCACGATCACTTGCTGCAGGGCAAAGAAGATTAGTTTTAGCACCGAAGGGGTGTCGTCGGGGAGGTAGCCGGTTGGCGCCAGGGGTTTCTTCGGATCCATCTGCCGACCTCCTTTTTTTGCGGATTCCCGGCCTGGGCTTATTCTAGGCACGGGCATCCGCTGACTACCCTATCCGGCGGCACAAAAAAACACCTCCCGCCAAGTCGGCAAGAAGTGCCTGCACACCAAAGCAGCACACTCTTGCCGGCCTCGCCGGACCGCCTTAAAGAGTAGCTCCTATAAAAAGGATATCGTGCTTTTCCTTGGAAGTCAAACGGCCGCAGCCAGCTTATGCGCCATCCTGCTCGCGATGCCGCCGCCTGGTTGCCTGGGAGTCTGTCTGACTAATGCCGCCAGCACCTATATATCGTGGTACCGTGTGGCTCGTGCCACTAGAGTCTGTGCTCCTGCGGTCCAAAAACGGGTCAGTCGCACAGACTCCAGCGCTCACCAGATCATTCCTCGTCCGGTTCCCGGTTGCCCAAACCGGTCCCCTCGATGGAGCCGCCCCAATAGAAATCAATCCAATCCACGTCCGCATCCGAGTCCACGTCGAATCCGATCTCGGAGAACCTCGTCTCGACGGCCACGGCCTGCACACCCAACCGCGCGGCGACCCGGGCCTCCAGGTCGGCCACGCTGTATCGCCGGCAGCGCAGGCCGAGGAAGAAACCGAGGCCCAGCAAGCGCCCGAGCCGGCGCGGATTCTTGCGCCAGGCCACGGCTGTAGCGATCCAATGCTCGTGCCGGTAAAAAGCGGCCGGCGTGAGCAGCACGATGTTGCCGCCGGTGAAGGTCCCGTCGCGCAGGGTCAGGTAGGTCCGAAGCGAGCCGGGATACGCCGCCTCGTAGGTCTCCCGACGGATGATGGGGTAGTGAATCTCGGCCGGGCGTTTTGCGCAACTCTGGATGAAATCGCTCAGGGCCGCCCGGGTAAGCAGGGGGAGATCGGAGGCCACGACCAAGGCCTGCTCCTCGGGTGGCAGGACGGACAAGCCCCGGCGCAGGTTCTCGACCAAGTCCTCCCCGGGCGCCACTACCTCGGTCAGCATAGCACGGTATTCGGACGCGGCCAGGTCGTCCGGGCCGACCAGGACCACCCGGTCCAGATCCGGTAGGGCGGAGAGCGCGCAGAGGGCTTGATCGAGCAGGCTGCGGCCCCCGATGACCAGACCGGCCCGATAACCTCCCTGGATTGAGTGTCTGCCAAGCTCCGCGGCTTTCGCGCCGGCCAAAATGACTGCGTTCACGCTAACGCCCCCGGTCGTCCCTTATTGATGGGATGTCATCATCATTCGCCAGAGGGGCGCCGTGTCCTGCCGGGCGAAGGGGGTTTATGCCGCCGCTTGCCATATAACGGACTCATTGCAGGTAACGGAAGACCTCGTCCGGCCCCACTCCGGGGTGCAACGCGATATTCAGGCTGCTGGCCACGACCTTGGACACCTCCTCGACCAGCACGTCCACCTCCTTTGGCGTCACCACCATCTCACCGAGCGCCGGCGCCAGCGAATCGCGGACCTGATCCGCCCGCTCCATAACTCCTGGCGCCACGAGGTTCTTGCGGCTCGCCGCCAGCTTTTCCAGGGCGTCCACCACGATGGTGGTGGCATGAACCACCGTGGGCACACCGATGGAAATGACCGGCACACCGAGAAAGCCCGGCGTGATGCCGACCCGGTTGTTGCCAAGGCCCGAGCCGGGGTGTATGCCCGTGTCCGAAAGCTGGATGGTGGTGCCGAGCCGCTCGAGGCTGCGCGCGGCCAGGGCGTCGATGGCCACCACGAATGCGGGCCGCACCCGCTGCACCAGCGCCAGGATGATCTCGCCCGTCTCCATGCCGGTGATGCCGAGCACGCCGGGGGCGATGGCCGCCACCGGACGCAGCCCCCCGCGCTTTTCAGGCGGGGAAAAGCTCCACAGGTGCCGCGTGACGAGCAGGGTACCCACCACCTTGGGCCCGACGCTGTCGGGCGTGGAGGACCAGTTGCCCAGGCCCGCCACGAGGCAGGTGTCGTCCTCCTTGAGCTTGAGCCGGCCCATGAAAACCTCGATCTCCTTGGCCAGCGTCTTGCTGATGGACTCGATCTGGTCCTGGTTGCGGCTCTGCAACTCGGGCGCCTGGATGGTGGTGTAATGGCCGGGCAGCTTGCCAAGGAGCCTGCCGGCCTCCTCATTCTCGATCTCGATGCGCGTTACCGTGTTGCCGTCGACCTGCTCGCTCTCGACCTTGACCCCTGGAATACCGCGCGCCGACGGCCCCGAAGCAAGGTCATGGGCCTCGGTGGCCAGATCCGTCATGATGCCTCGTTTCTGCCATTCCGTCTGAGGCATGTGCCAACCTCCTACAGTGATTCTGGTTGGGCCGTTTACACCGGGGATATGGGTAGATGGGTGCCGGCGGCATCAGTGGACATACTCCTAGCGCAGTTCCGTGGGGATGAAGGCGTCGATCGCGCCGATCACCAGGGAGGCCAGGAGCGCTCCCACGAGACTCGCCCTGTACCCGGGCACGAGAAACTGGGCGGCATAGAGGATCGCCGCGGCCAGGAGAAAACTCCAAAACCCCCTGCCCTGGGGGGAAACCTTTCCGCCCAGGAAAATGCGGGCCGCGTACCCGAGGAGGGCGATGACCAGGGAGGCGGCCAGGGCGCCCACGATGCCGCCAACCCTGAATCCCGGGACCAAGAGACCGACAAAGAGGAGGACCAGGGCCGAGAGGACGAAACGAAGCGCCAGCGCGATCACGTCGATCCACCTCCGCCCTAGCATCCCCCCGCGCGCGGCGGCGGATACCCGCCGCGGCCGCGGCTTGTTGGCGGAGCGGGGCTGTGCTATAATTAGCTTGTTCTGTTATCACCATCCATGATTCGTAACCAACTGGAAGGGATGAGGCCGATGTTTAGAGTCAGGTGGTTGCCGGCCCTCGTTTTGGCGGTCACGATGCTCGCTGTGGCGCTACCGGGTCTTGCCAAGGACGCGCGGCCGCTCGTGGCCGTCCTGCCGTTCGACGACGGCTCGATCAAGCATTGGTGGCACTGGGACGACTGGG
The DNA here is from genome assembly GCA_050260175.1 of Patescibacteria group bacterium. GTDB lineage: Bacteria > Bacillota > UBA4882 > JAAYXC01 > JAAYXC01 > JBLNBS01. The sequence continues at coordinate 28,848 of JBLNBS010000171.1, forward strand.
ACGTCGGCAAGGGCATCTCGGACATCATCGTCAACAAGCTCCTCGACGCGGGTACGTTCCGCTTGGTCGAGCGGGAAAAGATCGCCTCGATCATCCAGGAACAGGATTTTGGGGCCAGCGGCCGCGTCGACGCGCGGACGGCGGCCAAGATCGGCAAGATCGCCGGCGTCAAGTACGTCATCATGGGCAAGGTGACGGAGTTCACCATCGCGGACAAGGGCGGCAGCCTGCTCGGCGTCACCGTCAAATCATCCACGGCCAGGGTGGCGATCAACGGCCGCATAGTCGATACGACCACGGCCGAGATCCTGGCTGGCGCCGAGGGCGTGGGCGAGGAAAAGTCGAGTTCCTTCTCGGTCAACATCGCGACCTTCCCTCATGTGGCCTTCGGCTCCGCCAAGTTCCAGGAATCCATCCTCGGCAAGGCCACGACCAAGGCCGTGACGCAGTTCTGCACCCTGATCTCCCAGAAATTCCAGGCCGCTGGCGGCGGCACCGCGGCGGCTGGCGCCCCGACCGGCATCACGGGCAAGGTGGCCGCCGTCTCAGGCAACAAGGTCTACCTGAACATCGGCAGCGCCGAGGGCGTGGCCGTGGGCATGGTCTTTGTCATCTCCAACGTGATCGAGGAGGTCAAGGACCCGGATACCGGCGAGGTCCTTGACGTCGTCACGGAGGACGTCTGCGAGATCACGATCGCCGAGGTCAAGGAGCGGACGAGCAACGGCCCGATCACCGCCTCGCTCGGCGGCCGGCCCCAGAAGGGCGACGTGGCCAAGCAAAAATACTGACGGTTGCTTTGCCGGATCACTCGTGCTATGATATAGGCTGTGCGGCCCGGAGAAACCGCGACGCGCCGGAAACGGAGACGCATCCGGCATTGCCGGGTTCAACGACCAAGGATCACGCCTCGGCGACAGGTCAACGCCGTTCGCAAAGGCTCCTTTGGCGGGGGAGGTGACATCCCATGCCCAAGATCAAGTCGGCCGTGAAAAGGAACGAGCTCAGCGCCGAACGCCGCCAGGCCAACAAGGCCAAGCGGTCCGCCCTGCGCACCGCCGTCAAGAAAGCGGCCTCCTCCATCGCCGGACAATCAGCCGAGGCGAGTGTGCGGCTGTCGGAAGCCAGCAGAACGCTGGACAAGGCGGCGGCCGCCGGCGTCATCCACAAGAACACGGCCGCGCGCAAGAAATCGCGCCTGGCCCGCAAGCTGAACGCTGTCAAAGGGGCATAAGCAAGCTGTTACGCACACTGGAGAGCGTAAAGGGGAGCCGTTAGGCTCCCCTTTTATCCGCTCATCCGCTCTTGCGTAGATTGGGTATACCCTTCCCTCGGGCCCCATCCGCCCCTTGATGGCAACATCAGTTCGTGATAAAGGGAAGGGGATGCCCCAGCGAAGAGGAGGACACCGCTATGCAACGGGTCACCATCGCTCCCGTGGGACGGGACCGGACGATCGTTTACGCCGCGGAGGAGCTGGCCCGCTATCTCCGTAAGATCTCGCCCGGGGACGTGGACATCCGCCTCGAGGAGGCGTATCGCCCCGAGGATGAGCCGGCGATCCGTGTGGGCCTGGCCGGCTCTTTTCCGGATCTGGCGCTGCCCCGCGTCCGCGACCCGCTGGCGGACGACGCCGTCCGCATACGGATAAGCGGAGGCCGGGGGATCGTGGCCGGCAACAACACGCGCAGCGTGCTCCTGGCGGTCTACCGCTACCTCACCATCCTGGGCTGCCGGTGGGTGAGGCCGGGGCCGGACGGCGAATACACACCGCGGGTAGACTGGCTGAACATGCCCGTGGATCTGACCGAGGCCCCATCCTACCGCCACCGGGGCATCTGCATCGAGGGCGCGGTGGGATGGGAGCACCTGCGCGCCATCATCGAGTGGGCGCCGCGCGTGGGTTTCAACGCCTATTTCATCCAGTTCAGGGAGGGGTACACCTTCTTTGAACGCTGGTACGGCGATACCGGCAACCCGGGCAGGAAAAAGACGGATTTCCCGGTGGAGAGAGCCCGGGAACTGGTGCGCATGGCGGCGGACGAGATCGGCAAGCGCGGCCTGCTCCATCACGCGGTGGGCCACGGCTGGACCTGCGAGCCGTTCGGCCTGCCGGGCCTGGGCTGGGATTACCCGCCGGTGGAAGCCCCGCCCGAAGCGGCCAGGCATCTCGCGCTCGTGAACGGCGCACGCCGCGTCTGGCACGGTATCCCGCTCAATACGAACCTCTGCTACTCCAACCCGAAAACGCGCCGCATCGTGTCCGAAGCGATCGCTTCTTACGCGGCGGTCCACCCCGAGGTGGACTACCTCCACATCTGGCTGGCCGACGGGGCCAACAACCATTGCGAATGCGAGGACTGCCGCAGATTGCGGCCGGCCGATTTTTACGTCATGCTGCTCAACGAGGCGGACGCGCTCCTCACGCAACGCGGCCTGCCGGCGCGCCTCGTCTTCCTGATCTACGTCGACCTCCTCTGGCCGCCGGAGGTCGAGCGCTTTCGCAATCCGGCGCGGTTCACCCTCATGTTCGCGCCGATCACCCGCACCTACAGCACACCCTTCTCCTGCGGGGGCGAACTCCCGGTACTGCAGCCGTATGAACGCAACAAACTCAACTTTCCGGGCAGCGTCGCGGAGAACGTATCTTTCTTGCGGGCGTGGCAAAAGGTCTTCCCCGGCGACGGCTTCGACTTCGACTACCACTATATGTGGGACCACCTCTTCGACCCCGGCTACACCGCGATTGCCGCCGTGCTACAGCGGGATATTCAGTTACTTGGCGAGATCGGCCTGGATGGGTACGTGAGCTGCCAGACCCAGCGGGCTTTTCTCCCGACCGGCCTCGGCATGACCGCCATGGGCCGGACCCTCTGGCGGCGCGATCTTGGCTTTGAAGAGATCGCCCGCGACTACTATGCTGCGGCCTTCGGTCCGGAAGGTCAAGCGTGCCGGGCCTATCTCGAGAAGCTGACGGAGCTTTTCGACCCAATCTATCTGCGGGGGGAGAAACCCGATAGCCCCGCCGTTGCCGCCGCGCTCGAGAAGGTACCGGGGGCTGTGGCCGAATTTCGCCCGGTCGTCGAGCGAAATCTGGGCCTTGCCGAGCCATGCTGGGCCGCTTCCTGGCGGTATCTGATCTTTCACGGCGACCTCTGCGCGGGCCTGGCGAAGGCCTTGGCCGCCCGGGCGCGGGGTGAAGACGCGGAGGCACGCGGGCTTTGGGAGGAAGTCAAGCGGATGGTCTGGGCACGGGAGGACGAGGCGGTGAACGTCTTTGACGCCTGGCTTTTTACCCGCACTTACGAGGGTAAGTTCAGAAAACAGACGGAGGGGTAGACTACGGTTTCTTTGCACTCAGCGAATCCGGGTTGTGGATGAAGTCCCGCCGGGGTTTATCACGAGATGGTCGAAGAGAGCTAGAGCAAGCCCAAACAGGAAATGAACAACGGGAGTGACCATGATGTTGCCTGGGGTCAGGGCCAAGCTATTTATCGCCTTATCGCCGCCTAGAAGGCCAAAAAGCACTACCCAGACGAACAAGCCAAACCCCGCGCCTTTGAGCCAGATATGCGCTTTGCCTGTCCGCAGGAGGATCTGCAAGAAAACCAGACCCAGCACGGCGGCTGTGGTTAGATCGGCAACAGCGCCGATGACTACCGCTAATGGGGCGGTAAGGTCGCCGGATCGGACAAAGTGGGCAGCCGCCACCCCCAGAAGATCGCGCCGGCGAAACCAAGCCGGAACGCCAGGTAATTGAGACCCAACTTGACCAGGTCGGCCAGGAGACCGATCAGCGCCCCGGCCGCAACCCAATCCTTAATCATCGGCCATCCCTGCTACTCAGACCAGTATCCTTACATAGTATGGCTCAAAGGCGGATCCCCATTCGAACAAGCTCGGCAATATCACGCCTTTTGCTTGATCATATCGTTGATCGCTTGGCGCTTGGCCAATAGCCACGCCTCATCGATTGGATATCTGCTAAAAGTGAGGGGTTCCTTCAGGTCCTCCTCCAAAAGGGCGATCGTTTTCTCCCGTCCGATATACTCTTCCAGCAACTGCAGGGCCCGCAGGTCCTGCAGTCCCTCGTGGAATACCTCCAGCCGCAGCGACTCGATCGGCCCTGTGGGCCCCGGATAGACGACGAAGGGGTCGCCCGAGGGGAAAGCGAGCCCGGCGTCCGTGACCTTGAAGGGATCGATCGGATGCTTGGACTTCACGGTGTACCAGAAATTGTACCCCCACTGCAAAAAGCCGGCGATGCCGAACTTGTAGAGCTGCAGGCCGAAGACGCGGTTGCGCGCCGAGGGGTAGCAAAAGAATCGGTTGGCGACCTCTTTATACTGCCCGCAGCAATAATAAGCCCACCGTTCCTCGATCTCCTCCGCCAGGAAAGGCTCGATATGGTCCGTCGCCGGGACGGGGGTCCGGATGAGGCCTTTGCGGTAAAAGTCGATGTCCGAGAGCGCGTCGATGATTGGAAACCCCTGCAAGTGGTCGCGCAAGATGGCGCTCGCCTTGGCGTAGGCCTCGAGGTGATCCATGTGGGGTTCGTCCGAGACGTGGAAATAACACCGTTTCTCCAGTCCTTCACCCTTGATGAACCGCACCAGCGCCGGCAGGAATTGATCGAGAAACGCCTTGTAGTCCTCACCGGCGGCGTCGGTCTCCCAGCCAAAGAGGCGGACGGGCCGGCCATTTTCCGTGCCGACGATCTTGGGCGCGTGCTTGGCTCCCCATTGGGTAAAAAGATGCGAGAACTCGAAGTACTCCACGCCGAGATCCGAGCACATCCCGATCCATCGCTTCAGCCGGGCGAAGTCGAAACGGTAGGCGCCCCCCTCTTTTTCCACCCCGACGAGCTGCGCCGTGGGGCGTTCGCCGCCGACGGCCGTATCGAGCGGCGGGGTGAAGAGCGGGGTCAGGATCATGTTGATGCCGTGCGCGACCGCGGTGCGGATGTAGCTTTCCAGGAGCCGCCAGTGCTCCTCGCTGAAGACCTCGACGCCGTAATGGGTCGCAATGCAGTCGCCGTGGAACCAGTTGGTATGCTTCAACCGCTGTTTGGGCAGGGCAACCGGCAGCACTTCCAGGGTAAAATGTTCCTCGCCCAAGATTTCCCCGGTCTCCGCGAGGAAGGCGATCCGGATCGGGTGGCTGCCGGCCGGCGCCCGCCCGTCCAGCGAGACGGTCAGCCAGACGGCGCGCCACTGGCCCGCGACGGCGGTGATTACCTCTCCCTCATCCATTGGGAAGAGCGGGTCAGGATACAGGCCGGGCGTGGCGCGTAAGATCGCCTCGTCGTGGTCGTGATAGATGGGAAGCTCGGACGGGACGAGCCCGACGCGCCGGACCGAAACCCATGGCTTGAGCGCCGTGTCCACCTGGACGCGGAAGCCCTTGTTCCCGCCTTTGGCGCGGAAGGCCACTTGAAAGTGGAACGTTTCATTCAGCAGGGCCGAGGCGCCGGTGAAGGGCGCCGCCTCAAGTTCCGCATCCGCGAACACCTTGGCTAGCGAACTCAGGCAGCGCGTTTCGAAGATATCACTTTTCATCTTTGTTAGCCCTCCAAGGTTACTTTTTCAACGGCACAATCGGTCCGAAACTTCTTCACGAATTACCCGAACCAGACGGCCGGTACGGGAAGAACCTCCTTATCACGAGGACGTATTCTGCTTATTCGGGTGGTTTACCTTCCAACGTCCGTAACCTAACCCCCGGCCCCTTCCCTACAGGGAAGGGGATGGGGGTTAGGTTCCCAAGTACCGCTCGTATGCGTGGACATCACACTGCGGATCTGATATGCTTAAAAAGGCAAAAACTGACACGCGGAGGTAGCGGACATGCTCAAGATCACCTTCATGGGCGCGGGGAGCACCGTCTTTGCCAAGAACGTCCTGGGGGACTGCCTGCTCACCGAGGGCCTGCACGACGCGGAGTACGCCCTCTACGACATCGATCCCGCAAGGCTCGAGGACTCCCGACTGATGCTGGAGAATCTCAACGCCAATATAAACGGGAACCGCGCCCGCATCGCGCCCTACCTCGGCGTGGAAAACCGCCGGGACGCGCTGCGCGGGGCTTCGTACGTGGTCAACGCCATCCAGGTGGGGGGCTACGAGCCCTGCACGGTCATCGACTTTGAGGTGCCCAAGAAATACGGCCTGCGCCAGACCATCGCCGATACGCTCGGGATCGGCGGCATCTTTCGCGCGTTGCGCACCATCCCGGTGGTGCTCGACTTTTGCCGCGACATGGAGGCGGTCTGCCCGGAGGCCCTCTTTCTCAATTATGTCAACCCCATGGCCATGGTCACCGCAGCCATCCTGCGCGCCACCCCCATCAAGACCGTGGGCCTCTGCCACAGCGTGCAGGGCTGCGCCACCGGCCTCCTGCAAGAGCTGGGCTTTGAGATCCCCGCCGGGCTGCGCTGGGAGATCGCGGGCATCAACCACCAGGCCTGGCTGCTCTCGATCCAGGACGGCGGCCGGGATCTATACCCCGCCATCAGGGAACGCGCCGCGGACGCCCTGGCACGGCTGCGCGCCAAGGGAGGGCGCCGGGCCGCCGCGGAGATCGCGGCCGCGGCCAAAGCGGCGGGTAGGGATCCCTGGGACGAGCCCCTCTACCGGGCGGCCCACGACATGGTCCGCCTGGAGATGATGCTCCGCTTTGGCCACTACGTCACCGAGTCCAGCGAGCACAGCGCCGAGTACAGCCCCTGGTTCATCAAGGCCACCCATCCCGGCCTCATCGAGGAGTACAACATCCCCCTCGACGAATACCCCAGGAGGTGCGTCAGCCAGATCGAGGGCTGGGCCAGGCAGCGCCAGACTCTCGTGACCAACGCCGCTCTTGAGCACGAAAAAAGCCACGAATACGCGGCCTCCATCATCAACGCCATGTTAACCGGGGAGCCTTACCGTGTGCACGGCAACGTCATGAACACCGGCCTCATCACGAACCTCCCCGCCAAGGCCTGCGTCGAGGTGGCCTGCCTCGTGGATCGAAACGGCGTCCAGCCCACCTTTGTCGGGGATCTCCCCGAGCAATGCGCCGCCGTCAACCGGACCAACATCAACGTGCAGATCCTGGCCGTGGAGGCCGCCCTGACGCGCCGCAAGGACTACATCTACCAGGCCGCCATGCTCGACCCCCACACCGCCGCCGAGCTGAGCCCGGACCAGATCCGCGCCCTCTGCGACGACCTCATCGCGGCGCACGGGGAGTGGATGCCTGTGTTTGAGTAGCGGGGGAAATTATGTATCTGGCGGCGCCATGACTCCGCACCACCGCCGGTAAGCGGCACGCAGCCCTTCGCGATCTCAATAGACCTTCGTCACCTTCCCGATTATGCTCTTCCTCGGTATGCAACCGTATTGCCTCGAGTCCCTGGAGTGTCCTCTGTTGTCCCCCAGGACGAAATACTGGCCCTCGGGCACGGTAACCTCCCCGTCCGGTTCCGTCACGGTATCCGGGGCCAGGTAAGGTTCATCCAGCTTTTCTTTTTGAAGAGTTGACTGATTCATGAGGTAAACGAGGCCGTTCTCGAAGATCAGCTTTTCGCCGGGCAGTCCGATGACGCGCTTGACGTGCACCTGTTTCTCCACCTTAAAGGCGATGATGTCTCCCCGCTCAGGGTTGGCGCCCTTGGCGTAACCGCTCACCCAGACCTTTTGGCCGTGCCTGAGCGTAGGCTCCATGGACGATCCGCCCATGGTCATGGCTCCCGCGAGGCACAAAGTTTGGCAAATTACCAACCATGCGGTGGATAAAAAGGCTAAATGGTACTGTTTATTGGATTTCACCACTTATCACCCTATCTTCCCCGCTGGGGTTTTTTCGTCGACGGCAGGGTGAACCCTGCCGCTATACAAGAGCAGGCAAGCCTTCCGTGGCTCCGAGGGTTGTTACTCCGGTGGGTATTGGTTGGGATTTACCCTTTGCCCCGCGATGTCCCTCACCGTCGCGTAAGGGTGGGTGTACCTGCCGTTTTGCTGTGAGTACGACTTCACGCCGGGGATATCGTTGATCTGCACGGATTGGTTCGGGCAGTAATTCAGGCAGGCAAAACACATGTAGCAGCCTACCACATCGGTATCTCCGCGGCCTCCCCCTCCACCGCGAACCTCCCCGCCACGCCCTCGGCAAAGCCGGGCTGGCCGCCGCCCACGAAGACGGCGAACTCCCCGGGCTCGACCACCCGGCGGCCGTCGTCGGTGATGACCGAGAGCTGCCGCGGCGAGAGGGTAAAGGTGACTCTCTTTTCCTCGCCGGACTCGAGGCGGACGCGGGCAAAACCGGCCAACTGCCGCAACGGCACGGGGACCGAGGCGGCCAGGTCGCTCACGTAGAGCTGGACGACCTCGCAGCCCTCGCGCGCGCCAGTGTTGCGCACGGCGGCGGAGACGGCCACTTCCCCGCCGGCCCGAACCTTTTCGGGTGTGATGGACAGGCCGGAATAGGCGAACCGCGTGTAGGAGAGCCCGTAGCCGAAGGGGTAGAGGGGCTCCCCCTCGAAGTAGCGGTAGGTGCGGCTCCGCATGGCGTAGTCCTCGAAGGGCGGGAGCTGGTCGACGGATTTGTAGAAGGTGACGGGCAGCCGGCCCGAGGGATTGTGGTCGCCAAAGAGCACGTCGGCGACGGCCTCGCCCCCCGCTTGGCCGGGGTACCAGGCCTGCACCACCGCGGCCGCGTGCGCGTGGGCGTAATTTACCGCCAGGGCGCTGCCGCTGAAAAGGACCACCGCGACCGGCTTGCCCAGGCCGCAGATCGCGCGCAGCAATTCCTCCTGCGGGCGGGGCAGGCCGATCTCCGTCCGGTCGCCGCAGGCGAAACCCTCCAGGGAGAAACCCTTTTCCTCGCCCTCGAGGTCCGGGGAGATGCCCAGGGCGAGGATGACGACCTCCGCCCTGGCCGCCGCGGCCAGGGCCTCGGCGCGGTAATCGGCGCCGGGCACGGACCAGACGAGCCTGACCTGGGGATCGAGCCCCCGGTGCTGGTAGTCCAGCCTGAGATGGTAGTAGCGGCCCGCCTCCAGCTCCACCTCCCGGGCGCTCTCGGCCGCGCCCCACTGGTGCTGGAGCGAGGCGATCCTCTCCCCATCCAGGAAGAGGTGGTACTCGTAGGTGCCGTTGACCCCGAGCCTGTACGAGCCGGTCACGGGCGGCACCAGCCAGCCCTCCCAGCGCACGGCGAAATGGTCGAACTCCCTGCCTGTGAGGGGCGAGCGGCCGCGCCAGGCAAAGTCCACCATCGCATCGACGCGCTCGAGGACGGGCGGGGAGCCGAAATCCAGGCCGGCATGGTAGGCGGCATTGAGCCCGAACCCGCCGTCCCCGCGCGCATAGGGGCGCAGGCTCGTGGAGGGGACCGGCGCCATGGGCCTCCATCCCGGCGCCAGCTCGCAGCCGTGGGCGTGATAGAGCCTGGCACCGTCCGGGAGCTTGGCGCGGATGCCTTCCAGGAGCGTCGTGCGGCTCGCCGGCGTGCCGTTATAGTTGCCGAGGAGGACGGCGGGGTTGTCGGCGTTGGGCCCGATCACGGCTACAGCTTTGAGATCTTTGGCCAGGGGGAGAAGGCTGTCATTTTTTAGGAGGACGATGGAGGCGCGCGCCGCTTCGAGGGCCAGTTCCCGGTGGGCGGGGCAGTCGTTGACCTCGTACGGGATTTGGGCGTAGGGGACCATTTGCGGCGGATCGAAGAGTCCCAGGCGGAAACGGGCGGTAAAGAGCCGCCGGAGCGAGACGTCCAGGTCGGCTTCGGCGATGAGCCCCTTTTCCACCGCCTCCACCAGGAAACCGTACGTGTCGCCACAGTTCAGGTCGCAGCCGGCCCTGACCGCCAGCGCGGCCGCCTCGGGCGCCGTCTCCACGAGGCGGTGGTGGCGATGGATATCGCAGATGGCGCCGCAGTCCGAGACGACGTAGCCGTCGAAACCCCATTCGCCCCGGAGGATCTCCTGGAGCAGCACGCGGCTGGCACAGCAGGGCTCGCCGTTGGTACGGTTGTAGGCACCCATGACGGAGGCCGCCCGGCCCTCCCTCACGCAGGCCTCAAATGCCGGGAGGTAGGTCAGGCGCAGATCCCTCTCGTCCACGCGGGCGTCGAACCGGTGGCGCTCGGCCTCGGGGCCGCTGTGGACGGCGTAGTGCTTGGGCGTGGCCACGAGCTTTAGATAACGTCGATCGTCACCCTGGAGCCCCCGGACAAAGGCCACGCCCAGAACGGACGCGAGGAACGGATCCTCGCCGTAGGTCTCCTGGCCCCGCCCCCAGCGCGGATCGCGAAAGATGTTGATGTTGGGCGACCAAAAGGTCAGCCCCGTGAAGATGCCGCGCACACCGTGGCGCTCCGCCTCGTGATGCTTGGCACGGGCCTCGTCGGAGACGGCCGTGGCCACGCGGCGCAAGAGATCGGCGTCCCAGGCGGCGGCGAGGCCGATGGCCTGGGGAAAGACGGTGGCGATCCCCGCCCAGGCCACGCCGTGCAGGCACTCGTTCCACCAGTCGTACTCCGGCACCCCCAGGCGGGGGATGGCCGGCGCGCTGTTCAGCATCTGCGAGGCCTTTTCCGCCAGGGTCATCCTGGAGACGAGGTCGTCGACGCGCGATTCCAGGGGCAGGGTAGTATCCAGATAGGCCGGCTGGGGCATGGCGGTGCCTCCTCGATCCAAGATCAACGCATTTCCATCATAACCCGTTTTTGCCAGGACCGCAAGCCGTCGAAAGCCGGGTTCGGCGAGGACCGGCAAGTGCCCTCACGCTTTCCGAGGATAAGGTCTGCAAATCATACGGAAAGGCGCCGCGGTCGCGGCGCCTTTTCCGTCCAAGACATTACATCCACAATCAACGAAGACGGACGATATCGGGCACCCGGGTCGCCAGGCGGATGTCCTTGATGGCGCAGAACTCGGACTCAAAGAAACGCAGCGTGATGATCCTGGGCATGACCGGCGCGAAACCGGTGGCGTTCATGACCAGGCGCTTGTCAATGTAATATTTGACCCGAGCCTTCTGGAACGTCACGGCGAAATGGACCGCCTGGCCGTCCTGGAAAAACTCCTTTTCCACGGTGTTGTTCGCCAGGTCTTTGCCTTTGTGCTGACCCTGCCAGTGGGCGCCGATCATCGTCGCGTCGATGAAGGCGTCATAGCCTTGGCTTATCCGGGGGGAGTGAACTGCCGGACCTTGCCTAACCGCCCTTTTCCCTCCTCGTCAAGCCGGCCTCGTCCAACTGCAACCCCGGCTGTGACTACCAGCGCTATCCCTTGATCCCCGTCATCTGCACGCCCTGGATGAAGTACCTCTGCACGAAGAGATAGCCCAGGACGACCGGGGCCATGACGAGGATGACGCCCGCGCCCTGCACAGTCAGGGAGATGCGCGGGCCAAAAAAGCTGAAGTCGAAGAGGGAGCCCAGCGCCAGCGTGAGCGTGCGCGTCTCGCCGGAGAGGAACATGATCGGCCGGGCGTATTCGTTCCAGTGCCAGACGAAGGAAAAGAGGCCCACCGTGGCATAGGCCGACTTGGCCATGGGCATGACCACGAGGCGGAAGGCCTTGAACACCCCCGCGCCGTCGATGGCCGCGGCCTCCTCGAGGTCCTTGGGAATACCCGCGAAGACCTGGCGGAACACGAAGACGAAAAGGCCCCCGTACAGGCCGTTGCCCAGCAGTTCGGGCACGGTGAGGGGCAGGACCGTGTCGATCCATTTCAACTTGGCAAAGAAGACGTAGTATGGAATGGTCATGGCCTGGGCGGGGATGACCATGACCAGGAGCACGGCGCCAAAGAGCAGCCCCCGCCAGCGGAAATCCATGCGGGATAGGGCGTAACCCGCTAGCGAGCAGCAGAACAGCTGCCCAACCAGGCCGATTGTGGTCAAAAAGAGGGTGTTCCCGGCAGACCGCAGGTAGTGCAGGCGTTGAAAGGCCTCGAGGTAGTTCCGCCAGTGGAAATGGACGGGCAGCCACCTGATGGAGGCATCGACCAGGTCCTCCGGGGTAAAGAGGGAGACCACGGCCATGTAGAGGATCGGCAGGACGAAGATGAAGGCCCCGTCGATGAGGAGGAGATAGATGAGGGCCTTGCCGAGCAGGGACTTGGCCCGAAAAAACCACCCCTGCCTCGCGAGGTGCGACGCGAGCGCGGACGGCGTGCGGCCCGGGGGCAATGCCAGGCGCAATCCGATCACCCCGTTACTACGAATTCGCCCGCCCGAGGCTCCTGCTCATCCTCTGGAAGAGGAAGGCGATCAGGGCCAGCAGGAAGATCACGGCCAGCCAGGTCGCGGCCAGCGAACCGCTGAAATCCAGGCGCCGGAAGGCGAGGCTGTCGATGTAATCCCAGATGAAAAGCTGCAGGTATCCGCCTGTCAACAGGCGCATGGTCGTGGCCAGGCTCGTAAAGGACTCCACGACGGTGAGGAGCACGTTGAGAAGGATCAAAGGCGAGATGGCGGGCATCGTGACCCACCAGAACTTTTGCCAGCCCGTGGCCCCGTCCATCTGCGCCGCCTCGTAGAGATCGGCGGGCACGTTCTCCAGGCCCAATAGGAAGATGAGCATCTGGATCCCCGTGCGCCACAGGCTCAGGGTGAGGAGCATGGCCCCGATCTGCAATACCTCGGCCTGGCCGCTCGTGAGACGCACGCCAAAGAAGCTCAGGTCCACCCCGATGACGATGATGCGGCCAAAGAGCGCCACGCCGGCCGCGGTGGAGATCACGTCCGAGGCAGCGACCACGGGCAGGAAATACAGGGCGCGGAAGAACTTGACCCCCTTGACCTTTTGGTTGATCAGGACGGCGAGGAGCAGGGCGAAGGCAAGGGTGACCGGTGTGCCGATCAGGCCGTAGAGCACCGTGGTGCCGCCGCAGCGCCAGAAATCCCTGGCCGCGAGGATCCGCTGATAGTTGGCCAGACCCACCCAGGGCATGGTGAATCCCACCGTCCACCGGCAGAACGAGGCGTAGAGCGAAAACAAGAGAGGGCAAAGCGTAAAGGCGAGAAACCCCACGCACCATGGGCCGGCGAACAGGTTCGCGGCCAGGCGGCGGCTTCTGGCGTAGCCCATCATGCCCCATCACCTCCCCCCGGCTCGCGCCGGGGCTTGGCTGAACGCAGCCAGGCATACAGCCACGCCATCAACGCGGGCAGAATGGCCGCTCCCAAACCAAATGCGGCCACCGGCCAGCCGAACGCGGCGGGCGCGCCGCTTGTCAGGGCCCATGCCCTGGCGGCGGCAACCCCCAGACACAGGCCGGCCAATCCTCCGGTGAGGGCCGCAAGGGCCGGGCCGGCCCGCTGGCCAGGGCTGTGCGGCGCTTTTGCCGCGTCGGCGGCCATAACGCCCGCCAGCCCGAAACCGCTCAGGGCGAGGCAGAAAAAGGCGGCGGCAAAGCACGCGGCGGCGGCGCCGCGGCTCCGTATCCTGCGCGCCGCGGCCCGCTCGCCTGGCCCGGTGAGCGCATAAGCGATCTCCGTCCCATCGCGGGCCAGCGTGGCGGCGATCCTCCGTCTCAGGGCCATGTGCTCGCGGCCCCGCCGGCAATATCGATCGAAACCAAGGAACACCAGGTCGTAATCGTAGGTGCCGCACAGGGACTGCCAGGTCGTGACGGGCACGTAAATCGCGCCCTCCCCGCCGCCGGCCGCCGGATCGGGCCAAGCCTCGGCCGCCAGGACGCCGACGATGGTGAACGGCACGCCGCCGATGCCGAGCATCCTGCCGGGGATCTCCCAGGCGGGGTGAACGCGGCCCTCGTAATCGGGCCCCACCACGCAGACGCGGCGCCGCTCCCGGAGGTCATCCTCGACGAGGAAACGGCCCGCCGCCATCCTGCTCCCGCGGATCGCGGCAAAGGAAGGATCCGCGCCGACGACCACGGCCGTGCCGCGCCCCGGCGGCCAGGAGATCCCCGCCCGGCCCGCGCGGCAGGCCGAGATGCGCTCGATCCCGGGCACGGCCGCGAGGGCGCGCACGTCCCGGAGACCGAGGGAGGATCCCGCGTCGCTGGAAACGGCCAGGCTGAGATAGTCCCGCGTCTCGCCCGGCGCCGGCAGGCTCAGGGCTAGCGCCAGGACGAGCGCAAGGTTTCCCCCGGCCAGGGCGCAGGCGCACCAAAGCGGCCTGGGCCGCGATCCCCGCGGCGCGCCGGCGGACGCTGGATGGGGCCGCAAAGCTTTTGGCCTCATCGCTCCCCGCCCTCGCCGAACGGCCTCTCCTCCCAGTCCCGGCGGCGGATGACGATCACCCGGTCGCGATCGTAGACCTCCCGGTCGCTGTGGACGATCACCATCTGGAACGGGCGGACGCCCGCCAGCACCTCCACCCTCTGCGCGCCGTAGAGGCCCGTCTTGATGTAGACCTTGCGCGCCTGGTAGATGTTGTCCCTGACCATCCACCGCCTCTGCGCGTCCTCCGCCTCGGGCAGCGTCTCGCTGCAGTCCACGAGCACGAGGACATACTTGCGCGGGCTCGGCGACCGCCGGCCCACGGCATAGTAAGCCTCGTCCCCCCTCAGGACGGGTTGCTCGAGGCGGACGGCCTGCACCGGCACGGTGATCGCCAGGGGGGATCTCGCCACCAGGATCCTCACCCAGACGGAGGCGCCCGGCACCAGCGCGGCTCCGCCGGAGACGGGACGGAGCCTGACCCTGGTCCTGCCATAACCCTCCGCGGTCTTTTGCGGCGGCAGCACCTCCGCCACCTCGGCCGGGATGGCGGCGTCCGTCCGGTCTGTCCGCCTGATCTCCGCCGCGTCGCCCGCCTTGACCCGCGGGGCGTCCTCGGGCGCCACCTCGGCCTCCACGACGATGGCGCCGTCGTCGACGATCTGCGCCACCCTGGCGCCGCGGGGCACCCTCTCCCCCTCCCGGATCGCGAGCAGGGAGATCCGGCCCCCGATCGGCGCGCGCACGTTCAGGGCCTCGATCTCGGCTTGCAGGCCCGCGCGGCGCAGGCGCAGGGCGCGGAGGGCCGCTTCGGCGGTCTTGACGGCCGCGCCCGCGTCGGCGGTCTCGCTGAGTTCCGCCTCGCCCTTTGCCTGGATGTAACGGGCCTCGGCCGCCCTGTACTCGCCCTCGATCCGCTCTAGTTCGGCCTTGGCCAGGGCGCCCGCGGCGAAGAGATCCTGCGCCGTATCATACTGCCTCCTGGCCTGGTCCAGGGCCAGGGATGCCAACTCCAGGCGATGCCGCGCGGCGACCACGGCCTCGGGCAGGGGCGATTTCCTGAGGCGCGCCAGGTCCTGCTCGGCGCGGAGGATCTCGGACTCGCATTGGGCCAGGGCCAGGGGGAGTTCCGCCGCCTCCAGCCGCAGCAAGAGCTGGCCAGGCCGGACCTTTTGCCCCTCGGCCGCCAGGATCCTCCCGGCCACAGCATCGGAGCAGGCATAGAGGTCGCGATAATCGCCGGCCGCCACCCTGCCCGCCGCCTCGAGATCGCCCACCAGATCCTCGCGCGCGGCCATCTCGGCGTAAACGCGCGGATACCGGCTAAAATACCTGGAATTGGCGCGAAACCCAAGGTAGGCCGCGCCGGCCACGGCCAGTATCCCCACGGCTACGAGCACCTTCTTGACCACGCATCTCCCCCCGCTTTGCAATCAAGACAATGGTCTTGTGATCCTAAGCAGTCCAGAACAGGCGCCACCAGTAGGATAGCGGCCCCTCCCAGAGCCAGCGCAGGATGAGAAAAGCGCCGTAGACGGCGGATGCGACCGCAAACGCCCGGACTTTTTGCCAACCCTTGACGGATGCCAGCAGCCTGGCGCCGGCGGCCACGGCCAGCAGGCCCGATAGATCCAGGCCGCGCAGGAGTTCCCAGGCAAACGCCCCTATGCGTTCGGGCGCGAAACGGGCCAAGAGCGCCAGGCCCACGCCGGGCGAGAGGTCGCTCGCGCGCATGACCCCCCGGAGGCCGCCCGCGGCCACCATCAGGGTGGAGGCGAACCGGCCCGCCAGGATGATACCCGCCGGGATGACCAGGACGCCGAGATGCGTATTCCAATCTCCCACCCGCGATCCGGGCCGCCCGCGCCGCGCGAGCAGCACAGACGCGGCCGTAAGCACCCCCAAAAAGCAAAGGGGCGTGAGGATCAGGCCCCACCACGCCCAGGCCCTCACCGCGGCCATGGCTTCGGGCAGTGTCCGGGAGAGATCCCGCGCGCGCACGGCGGCCATGAGATAACAGGCGTCGGGATTGTAGGCCAAGAGCAGGCGGTACAAGGCGTCTGCGGCCCCGAGTCCCAGCGCCGGCCAGCGCCAGTCGATTGCGCCAAGTGAGAGCCGCATCCCGGCCTGCATGCCCGGCGCAACGGTCGAAGGCCCCGGCCGGCGCCTCATGGCGCATCGCTCCAATCGATCATGGCATAGCTCTCAGGGCCGATCGAACGCCCCCGAAAGCTGTATGGCTTGCCGGTGTAATTGACGATGACCGCGCGCCCGCCGGCGTAAGCCGTGAGGAACACGCCGTCCGCCAGCGCGAAGTGATCGACCATGGCCAGGGGCTGCAACTCCTTTAACCGTCTCACGTATTCCCGGTATTCGGCGGCCACCCGGCCGCGCCAGAAGCGGTACGCCCCGCTGAAGAGCAGGTTGTGATCCGTGCCCTCCAGGAGTTCCACGCTACGCCAGGTGAGAAAGGCCTCGGGCACGGCACCGTACTCGATGGTCTTGAGAGACTCCTGCCTGCCGTTGCGCCTCTGGTTGATGGGTTCGAACGAGTAGCCGACCAGCCCGTGAAAGACGAGCGGGAGCAGGGGGATCGCCTGGTCGCACAGCCGGGAACAGGTGGACGGTACCTGGTAGGCGGCGTTGACCGCGGGTGGCGCCAGATCCGAGAGCCCGATCGCGGCCGCGGGGAGCCGCGCCGCCGCCCGCGCGAGGAGGCGGGCGAGTTCGGCCGCGGCCCTTGGCGCCCCGCAGGGATGGCCCTCGTCGTGGCAGACGGCGAGCCCGCGGTTGATGCCGTCAAAGAGCAGGCATCCCGCCCCCAGCCTCACGGCGCGGGGTAGGTCGCCGCCCAGGAACCTCCTCCCGCCCGCCACGGGACAGAGCAGGTACTCCCCGCGTCCCGCGCCGATGTCCACGGGGATGCCCTGGATGTCCTTGACCGTGTCGCGCCGGCGGTAACCTCTGCCCCTGCTCCAGGCATACGAATTGTCGAATTCGAGCCCCACCGTGTAGCCGAGGCGCCGCCCGGCGGCGATCAGCCTGTGCAAGCCGGCGTTGCCGCCGAATGCCGGGTCGGCGGGGAAGAAGGACGGATTGTCGCCCAGGTATCCCCGCCTGCCCCAACCGCAAAGGATGACGTCGATCGTACGCAGGCCCCGGCGGTGCAGGTCGGCCAGGATCGCCTCGGCCTGGGCAAAGGTCGTGAACGAAAGGAGCCGGCTGGTCCCCTGGGCCTGGTAGCGGCGCTCGACGCCGCAGAGGAGCCGCACCCGGAACCGGGCGCGGGGTTCCCGCCGCGAACCGCCGCGGCCGGCGAGCATCAGGCGGCGGTATGCCCGGGCCAAGCCGGCATACGAGGCCTCACGGCTCGGGAGGAAGTGGTATTCCACCACGCGGTCGCCCCGGTCATCCAAAGGGCCCGCATGGAATCTGCCGAAGAGATCCACGGCCAGCTCGCGCAGGATCAGGCGCGGCGAGACGGAGAGCAGGAACTCGTTGGGCGTGACCTCGGGCCCGATCTCCGCCTGCCATCTCCCCCGGGCGACCACGCCGAGCATGGCTCCGCCTTTCCCGACCACGCCAAAGATGGGCAGGTTCATGCGCGCTCCGCCGGGATCAGCCTCG
Source organism: Patescibacteria group bacterium (assembly GCA_050260175.1). Classification (GTDB taxonomy): domain Bacteria; phylum Bacillota; class UBA4882; order JAAYXC01; family JAAYXC01; genus JBLNBS01. The sequence continues at coordinate 46,653 of JBLNBS010000171.1, forward strand.
CCGGGCACGCGCAGGCTGCGCCGGCCCCGCCCCGCCTCCCAGACGAACCGCTGGCCGTAGACCCTGACGCCCTGGTAAGCCTGGCTTTTGCGCCTGTCCGGCCTGATGACGCCGCCGCAGCCGTCGGGCAGGACGGCATAACCCTCCTCGTCCGGCTGCAGGTGGCCAAAGTAAGGGAGGACGCGGATGTCCAGGAGGGTTCCGCCGGGATCGACGATCCCGCGCACGGGGATGCGCACGCGCAAAACCCCGCGGGGGGTCAGGACATACTCGGCCGGGAGGCGCAATCCCAGAGCGGGGAAGGAAAAATCGCACCGCACGCCCCCCTCGATGCGGCGGAAGCTTTTGCGGCAGGAAGCATCGCCCGTATAGAGCGCGATCACGCCGTCCGGCGTCAGGCGGCGCAGGATGAAGGCGGAGTCGTAAGCGGCCGCCCAAAAGTCAATGGCCGCGCCGGTCCCGGGTGAGGAGCGCCACACCCCGGTGCGGTCCGCCCCGCGCACCTCGCAGAGGCCGGTGGCGCGGTCCAGCCAGAGCGAGACATTACCTCGCGCGGCCGCCATCTCGAGCCGGGGCGCGGCGGCGCGCGGCGGAGCGGCGCAGGCGCAGGCCAGCGCGAGGAGGAACGAACCGCGAACCACGGCCCCCGGTATATTTCTTCTCAGACTTACCCGCGCCCCTTTCGTTCTCAGGTCGTCAAACGGTTGATGAGTTCGCGGCTCACCTCGGACAGAAAGCTCAGGAGCTGCTGATTGAGGCCGAGCAGGAACCCGAGAAAGGCCAGGATCAGGGCTGCGGCGCCAAGGGAGACGAGGCCGACGCCGGCGGCTCGCGCGAGCGTGAACTGCTGCACCCGGCGATAGAAATGGAGGCAGAGCAGGCCCACCCAGGCCAGGAGCAACCGCTGCAGCCACTGGTGGATCCAAAGTTCCTGGTAGGTCAAGAGGTGGCTCAGCACGCACAACAGCGGCCGGCCGGCGATGAGCGGCACGAGGCAGACAGCCGTGCCGGTCAGGAGCGAGGCGGTGCCCCCGGCCATACCCTGAAAAAGTTCACCCACCTTGAAGGCTGTCCAGGACCAGAGGAGGGCCAGGAAGAGCACGACACCAAGGCGCAGGAGGAAGAGCCTTGCCGAGAGGACCTGTTCCTCCCCCACGAAAAGCGGGTTCGACCAGTACCAGCTGAGGTAGTTGACGCCCGCCGCGAGGACGAGGAAGGCCAGGGCCTTGGCGGGCTTGGCATGGCGTGCCGCCTCGTCGAGCGCCGCGCCGGGCGCCCAGATGACCGCGAAATACGAGCGGCCCCCCGCGCGGCCGGCGCGGCGCCCGCGCGCGAGCAGAACGATGCCGGCCGCGCATGCCGCGGCGGCCAAAAGCAAAGCGGCCAGGGCGGCGGGCCGGTACTCTTCAAGGATCTCGCGCCTCATCCCGTACAGCGCCTGCGAGTAGCCGGACCGGTCGCCCGCCAGCTCGAACTCTGCCAGGGCCTGAAACCAGCGCCGCTGGAGGTAATGGATCTCGCCAAGGGCGAGGCGCGCCGCGGTCATCTGGTTGTCCAGCGCCAGCGCGCCGGCAAAACGCCGTTCGGCGGAGAGCAGGTCGCCGTCGAGCAGGGCCCGGTTGCCACGGTCCAGGAGGACGGCGGCGTCCGAGGGCAAAAGGACGTCCAGGGCGCCGCCCCGGCCGGAATCGAGGTAGACGCGGCCCCGGCCGTCCACGGCCAGGCTGGCGGATGAACCGGCGGAAAACGCGCAGACCCGCCACGTGCGCCGGTCGAACTTGATCACCTGGCCCCGCCGCGCATCCAGGGCAAAGACGTTGCCCAGCCCATCCACGGCCAGGGACTGGAACGTGCGGTCGGCGCCCCCCGCGATGCGCGCGTCGGGCACGCCCTGGTAGGTGTGGCGGACGATCTCCCCGGCGCCGTCCGGCAGCCTGACCGCGACGTGGATATAGCCCTCGCCGTCCACAAAGACGGCGAGCGGCGGGCCGTGGAGGTTCTCCGCCCTCTTGCCCAGCTTGGCAAGGGTGGCAAGGTAGTCCCCGCCGGGCCCAAAGACCTCGACCGCGGCCGCGCCCTCCAGGACGGCGTAGATGTTGCCCCGCGGGTCGGCGGCGAGATCGAGATAGGTATCGTCGTACTCCTGCTTGCGGCGCAGCCTGATCCGGCGGACGAATGCGCCGTCCCGGTCGTAGAGCCACACCAGGTTGCCGTGTCTTGGCTTGACATATACCAGGCCGCCGCCCGCCCAGAGGCTGGCCTCGTCCTGGCGCGCCTCGTCGGGCAGCGCCAGCTCGACGCGGACCGGCGGACCACCGTCGTCCAGTCGATAGAGGAGGCCGTTCCCCACGCTGAGCACGTAGAGCCTGCCGTTGCCGTAGCAGATCTCCAGCCGCCCGTCCTCGCTGACGGGACAGTCCGGGAGGACGAGCCGCTCCTCCGCGGGGTGGTACGGCTCCCTGGCCGCCAGGGCCGGGGGGGCGAATCCCGCCGCCAGGATCAGGGCCAGGCCCAGGCATGCGGCGGCCAAGGCGGACCCGGCATGGAATCCCGCCGGACGGGCTTTCGTGCGTGAGGCAATGCGGCGGCGGGGACATCCGGGTCCGGCCGGGCGGCCCTCCCTTTGCTCAGACGGTTTTTTACGGGTCTGTGACATGCAGCGCCTCACTGTGCACGCAAATGGCGGCGTAACGAAGCATCGTGCCATTTATCGCCTGGCCGGCTGCCTCAAGTATGATCCACCCGTCCGGGTTTTGTCAAGCGCACATAGGCTCCGGCAGGAAGAGCCGCATGGAGCTGGAAATGAAACAAGAGCCGCCGGTTCCTTTACATCCTACCATGACGCAGGTAGTAACGTCATCACCCGGCCGGAAGTATTGGGGGTAGTAACAGCCGGGCGGATCCTCCCAAGCCGATGGCGAAGGAGAAGCCGACGGCGCCTGAAGGACGCCGCGACAAGTAACGAGCATCGAGTAGCGCGTAACGAGCAACGAGCAACGAGTAACGAGTAGGAGTGATCGCCTTGCCGCATCCCAACATCGTCTTCATCCTCGCTGACGACCTGGGCTGGAGGGATCTCGGCTGCTACGGCAGCACCTTTTACGAGACGCCCAACCTGGACCGGCTGGCCGCGGAGGGCGTGCGTTTCACCGACGCCTACGCGGCGTGCCCGGTCTGCTCCCCGTCCCGGGCCAGCATCCTCACGGGCAAATACCCGGCGTCCGTGGGCGTCACGGACTGGATCGATTGGGGCTTCAACCTCCATCCCGCACGGGGCAGGCTCATCGACGCCCCCTACATCGATCACCTCCCCCTCGCGGAGACGAGCCTGGCCTCGGCCCTGCGGGCCGGCGGCTACCGCACCTGGCACGTGGGCAAATGGCACCTGGGCGGGCCGGAGTACTATCCCGAGCGGCACGGCTTTGACGTCAACCTCGGCGGCTGCTTCCTCGGCTGCCCCATGCAGGGTTATTTCAGCCCGTGGGGCATACCGAACCTGCCGGACGGCCCGGCGGGCGAGCACCTGGACGACCGCCTGACCGATGAGGCCATCCGGCTCATCCGCGGCCGCGACGGCCGGCCGTTCTTTCTCAACCTCTGGTTCTACGGCGTGCACACGCCCATCCAGGCCCGGGAGGAGGCGGTCGGGCGATTCGCGGCCAAGGCCGCGGCCATGGGCCTCGACACGGTGGAAGCATTCAGCGAGGGCGAATACTTCCCGGTCGAGCACAAAAAGCACCTACGCGTCAAGCGGCGCCTCATCCAGTCCGACCCGGTCTACGCGGCCATGATCGAGAACATCGACCAGAACGTGGGCCGCCTCCTCGCCGCGCTCGAGGAGGAGGGGATCGCCGGCGAGACCGCCGTCTTTTTTACCTCCGACAACGGCGGCCTGGCCACGGCCGAGGGCTCGCCCACCTGCAACGCGCCCCTTGCCGAGGGCAAGGGCTGGATGTACGAGGGCGGCACGCGGGAGCCCCTGATCGTCAGATGGCCCGGCGTAACGCAACCCGGAAGCCTGCGCCGGACGCCGGTGACGAGCCCCGACTTTTACCCCACCATCCTGGAGATGGCCGGGCTCGATCCCCTGCCCCGCCAGCACAAGGACGGCGTCAGCCTGGCCCCGCTCCTTTCCGGCGCGGACGCCCTCCCGCGGGAGGCGATCTACTGGCACTACCCCCACTACGGCAACCAGGGCGGCACGCCGGGCTCGTCCGTGCGGGCGGGGGACTGGAAGCTGATCGAGTTCTTTGAGGACGGTCGCCTCGAGCTCTACAACCTGAGGCGTGACCCGGGGGAAAAGGAGAACCTCGCGGCAAAGGAACCGGCGAGAGCGGCGGAGCTGCGCGCCTTGCTCGTCTCGTGGCGCGAGGAAGTCGAGGCCAAGCTGCCGGCGGAGAACCCGGAGTATATCACGGGATAAAGCCGCCCCAATGCAAAAGATGTGTTGCCATAGTCGAGCGATAGCCCCGGCAGATGTTCGTGCTGTTGGGCAGAACCTGCCTGCAGGAAAATGATATCGGCATGCGGAATTACGTGTGCACAAACCGGATAGGCGCTTCTATCGCAAAGGAGGCAGTGGAGTGGAAAATGGATCCTATAACCCTTTCCTGGCGGCCCAGGCGCAATTTGACCATGTGGCCGCGATCTTAGACCTCGACCGGGCTACGCGCGATCTCTTGCGGGAACCGATGCGCGAACACCACCTGACCATCCCGGTGCGCATGGATAACGGCGAGGTCAGGATCTTCAAGGGTTTCCGGGTGCAACACAACGACGCGCGCGGACCGGCCAAGGGCGGGATCAGGTTTCATCCCCAGGAGACCATCGACACCGTGCGCGCTTTGGCGATGTGGATGACCTGGAAGTGCTCTGTAGTGGACATTCCCTTGGGCGGGGGCAAAGGCGGCGTCATCTGCGACCCGCACCATCTGAGCGAGCGCGAACAGGAGCAGATCTGCCGCGGGTGGGTTAGGCAGTTGGCCAGGAACCTCGGCCCCAGCCTTGATGTGCCCGCGCCGGACATAATGACCAACGCCCAACACATGCTATGGATGCTCGATGAATTCGAGACCATCCACGGCGGCAGGTACCCCGGATTCATCACGGGCAAACCGATCGGCATGGGGGGATCGCTGGGGCGCAAGGAAGCGACGGGATTCGGCCTCATCTTTACCCTGCGCGAGACTCTAAAGGAACTCGGCCTCGATCCTCGGAATACCGTTGCCAGCGTGCAAGGTTTCGGCAACGTGGCACAGCATGCCGTGGAGCTGTACCAGCAGATGGGCGGCCGGGTCATTGCCATCTCGTGCTGGAATCACACCGAAGGCAAAGCCTATACGTTCCGCAAGGAAGACGGCCTCGACTACCAGGCCATGGCGGCCATCACCGATACGTACGGGGGCATCGACAAGGACAAGGCCCGGGAGATCGGCTGTACTCTGCTGCCCGGCGAGGCCTGGATCGAGCAGGAAGTCGACATCCTGATCCCGGCGGCCCTGGAAAACCAGATCACCGCGGAGAACGTCAAGAAAA
>JBLNBS010000172.1:0-21800 GCA_050260175.1 Patescibacteria group bacterium
GCCCTGCTCGTCGATGACCGGCACGGCCAGGAGGTCGTATTTCGTGATGACCTCGGCCACCTTTGCCTGGTCGTCCAGGTCGCGCACGGCGATGACGTTGCGGTTCATGATCGCGGCCAGCGTGGTGCCTGGCGGCGAGACGACCAGATCGCGCAGGGAGACCACGCCGGTCAGGACGCCTGCCTGGTCCACGACATAGAGGTAATAGGCGACATCGGGATCGGGCTTGACCCGGCGCAGCGTGTCGATGGCCTCCTCCACCGTCAATTGCTCGGCCAAACTGAGCACGTCGGTGGTCATCAGGCGCCCGGCGGTCCCCTCCTCGTACTCGAGCAGCTCGCGCACTTCGTTGGCCTGTTCGGCCTCCATCAGGCTGAGGATCTCCTCGGCCTTTTCGTCGGGCAGCTCGCCCAGGATCTCCGCCGCCTCGTCGGCCGGCATGGTTTCCAGGAGATCCGAGGCCCGCTCGCCGCTCAAATGCTCGAGGATGGCGCTCTGGACCTCGGGCTCGATCTCCGTCAGGGCCTCCGCGGCCACGTCCTTTTCCAGGGCCTGCATGACGGCCGTGCGGTCGCGGTTGTTGAGCTCCTCGATGATGTCGGCCAGGTCGGCCGGGTGGAGCTTGGCCAGGCGCTGGTACGGCACGCTCAGCTTGACGCGGTTCGCCTCGGTCTCGATCCTCTCCACGTCCTGCCAGCGGATGAGCGTGTCGGGGAGATCGCGAAAGCGTTTATCCCACCAGTGCACGAGCCCGCGCAGGCCCAGGCGGCGGAGGAGCCCCCGGAAACCTATGTCCACCGCGATAAGGCACAGCTCGTCCTGGACCGTGGCGAGCTTGAGATCGTTGATGCGCACGACCTTGCGGCCGTTGAGATCCACGATCTGCTTGTCCAGGAGATCGCGGCGCAGGTGCAGGCGGAAGTTGCCCGCGGAGAGCAAGCTCAGTTCTTTACGGCGGCGGCGCAGCGAGATATACTGGCGGATCCAGACATGGACCTCGCGCCAGTCGACGAGGAGCGTCTCGCCCTTCCTGGTCAGCATCTCCAGGCCGACCACGCGCGGCAGTTCGTCGATCTCGGTGACCAGGTCGATCACCTTGCCTATCCGTTTCCCCTTTGGGTCCACGACCGTCTTGCCGAGGATGCGGCTGAGGAAGATCTCCTCGATGGCCGCCATACCGCTCACCTCCACCTCATCCGAGTTGTACGCCTTATCCTGTCCCCCTTGGCCGACGTTCTTCCTAGCGCGGCATAAAAACTGTTTTGGACCGATAAACACGTAGAACAGGAACAATATCACATGATTTACATGATTAACGGATTAACAGGATTCAGGGCCTAAAATCGCTAATAAGATAATCAAATGGACAAATAACTCATGTAAATCCTAAAAATCATGTTAATCCTGTTTAATCGCTTTACGGAATAGAGAGTTTATCACTGCTTTGGTCTGACGGCAATAAAAAACCCCCGCGGCTTGGACGCCTACGGAGGTTATTTGAGGGCAATACGATCAGGCCATTACGTGGCGCGCACCCTCAAAACAACCGGCGGCGAAAACCGCGGCCCACAAAAGACACCGCTACTAGGGTACGGGCTCGCGTCCATCAGCCACCACCTCGCGCAGGGAAATACTTAGATGTCTGCCTTTCTCATCATACCCGGTTCCTGGCGGCCTGTCAACCCTTGGCGTCAGCGCGGCCGGCCATTCCCGGCCGGCGGGACCCCGGGCGGATGCCGGCCAGGATCATCACGGCCGCCGCCAGGCATCCTAAAAGACCGCAGAGGCTGAAAGCCGACGCCAGCCCGGCCTTTTGCGCCAGGATACCGAGGCCCAGGGGGCCCACCACATCTCCCAGGTCCTTGCAGGAACCCGCCAGCCCCAGGCGGCTTCCCATCTCCCCGCTTCCCGCGGCCTCCCCCACACCGGCCAGGCTGTTCGCCCAGGTGGCTCCCAGCGCCAAACCCGCCGCAACCGCCGCCGCATGGAGCGGCCAGCCTGACAAACGGCCCAGGGTGGCCACGGCCGCCGCGCCCACGGCCAGGCTCGCGGGCACCAGGCATTGACGGCCGATCCTGTCGGCCAGGGCGCCCGCCGGGGGCTGCGACAACAGGTATGCCAGCGTGGGGAGGAGCAGGAGCCAGCCGATGGCGCGCGGGCCATACCCCAGCGCGTCGGCGCGCACGGGCAAAAAGCCGAGCACGATGCCGAGCAGGGCCATGTCCGCAAAATTCGCGAGATACCAAGGCCAGAGCCTGCCGTGGCGGCGCGGCGGCCTCGCCAACCCGGCTTGACCGCGCGCCGCCAGGAGGGGGGAGCACGCGGCCTGCATGATGAAGACGCCCAATCCGGCCACGCCGGCAAAGGCGAAAAGCCTACGCAGGCCGCCGCCAAATACCCCGCCAAAGAGAGGCACGCCCGCGTAACCGAGGCCTTTGAGCGCGTGGTAGGCGCCCATAGCCGCACCGAGGCGTTCCGGGAAGATGCGGGCCACGAGGAGCATGGAGGCCACGGAGAGAGCCCCGGCGCCCAAGCCCTGGCAGATGCGGAGCGCGGGCAGGGCGGCCGGCGGGGTAAAAAGATAGGCCAGGCAAGAAAGGCTGAAGAACGCGGTACCCCAGAGCATGACGGGGCGGGCGCCGATCCTGTCCGCCAGGCGGCCCGCGGCGGGCTTGACGACGATCTCCGCCAGGTTGTAGGCGGCCAGGAGCAGCCCGACCGCCCCGTAACCCAGACCGTAACGGCGGCCGTATGACGGCAGGCCGATCGCGATGGCATGGGCGCCGTATGCCGTGAGGAATCCCACGGCGCCCAGGAGGCCCAGGATGACCGTTTTCTTCCGCCGCGCGGTAGCTACCATGCTAGATGATATGCGGTCCCGGCCCATGTCCTATGCCTTTGCCAGAAGCACCCGCCTCCATCGGCCGCCATAGGATGCAGATGAATCCAGGCCGCGCATGCTGGGGCCACAGGCTTTCGGGCTCTTACGATCTGGAGGGGATTGCCGTGCTCTCGAACGGGAACTGGTACGACAGGCACAGGCGCAAACTGTCGAAACGTTTGTACGCCCAGCTTTGCAAAGAATCCCCGGAGGATCCGCTCCCGGTCATCATCATGTTCGGAGAGGACGTGGCGCCCGACGACGGCGAGCTGCGCAAGCGGGTGCACTACTTCGGGAGCGAGATCGAACGCGAGCTTCCCATCATACGGGCTTTTGCCACCAGCCTCTCCGGCCGCCATCTCTCAGAGATCGGTCCCCATGACAAGGTGAGAAAGGTCCACCTCGATCGCAGGCTCCATCCCTGCCTGGACATTGGCGTGCCGGCCATCTATGCCGACAGGGCCCAGGCCGACGGCTATACGGGCAGGGGGATAACAATCGCCGTGCTCGACTCGGGCATCTATCCCCACGCGGACTTCATGAGACCGCGTCCGCGGATCGTCGCCTGGCACGACGAGGTGGACGGCCGTCCCAAACCCTACGACGACCATGGGCATGGCACGCATGTGGCGGGCATCGCGGCGGGGAACGGCTACGCCTCGGGGGGCAAATATCGCGGCACGGCGCCCGAGGCGGGCATCGTGGCGATCAAGGTAGCCGACGCCGAGGGCGAGGCCCCCATGTCGCGGGTGATCGCGGGGCTGCAGTGGGTGCTCGACAACCGGGAGCGGTACGGGATCAGGGTGGTCAATCTATCGCTCGGCGCCGATCCCAGCGAATCGTACCGGGAGGATCCGCTCTGCCAAGCCGTGGAGCAGCTTTGGAAGGCCGGCATCGTCGTCGTCGCCGCCGCGGGGAACGACGGACCCGAGGCGGGCAGCATCGACACTCCCGGCAACGATCCCCTGATCATCACGGTCGGCGCCATGGATGACCGCCAGACCGTCACGCGGCAGGATGACTTGATCCCCCGTTTCTCGAGTCGCGGACCGACCAACGACGGGTTGCGCAAACCGGATCTCATGGCGCCGGGCGTCAGCATCATCGCGCCACAGACGGGCGGGGGCTATATCAGCCGTTCCGGGACCTCCATGTCCACACCCTTTGTCGCCGGGGCATCCGCGCTGCTCCTCGGGAAAGATCCCGGGCTCACCCCTAACGAGGTCAAGCGGGCCCTGAGAATCTCCGCGGAAAGCAGGGATCTCGCCGTCCGGACAGGGGGGGCCGGGTACCTTGACGTAAGGCGGCTCCTGGATCTGCCGCCGGCAAAGGCCGAGGCCAAAACCCCATCCCGAACAGCCGCGCCGGCAAAGACGGGCACAACGAAGGCGACCGAAGCCGCCCGCGCCCTAGTCCGCCAGGAGCTCAAGGGGCGCCTCCGCGGCCTTGCCCAGCAACTGCTGCGCATTCCGTTGTTCCTGCACATGCTGGCTGTTTTATTATAGAAGTAATTGAACTCACCCCCCAGCCCCTCTCTTTGAAGAGAGGGGGTGCCCGAAGAACGGGGGGGAGTTCACGGCCTGGAGCTGGTCCTATATCCTTTGACTCATCCCGGTAAAACTTCCTCCGTCGCGGCGTCAAATAAGTGCAAGGACCGGGGCTTGGCCGCGAGGCTCACCCGGTCGCCTTTTTTCAGCCACTCGCCCGAGCCGCGCAGCACCACCACGCACTCGTTCTGGCCGCTCGGGAGGGTAACGACGATCTCGTATTCCCCCGCCAGTTCGCTAATTTCCTTGACCGTGCCCGCAATCTGGAGATCGTCCCCGCCCGCCCCGGGATCCTCGTCGGCCAGAGCGAAATCCTCCGGCCGCACGCCGATGATGAACTCCCGTTGGCCCGAAGCGCGCAGGCGGCGGAGGCAGTCGGCGTCGCGGCAAAGCCAGCTCAGATCCAACCCCGCCAACCTCTGCTCGTGGGTATCCCCGCCGAGGTGGCAGTGGAAAAGGTTCATCGGCGGCAGGCCCACGAAACGCGCCACGAACACGTTTTGGGGGTGATCGAAGATGTCGCGGGGTGTGCCGATCTGCATGATCCGCCCCTTTTGCATCACGGCGATCCGGTCCGCGAGGGCGAATGCCTCGAGCTGATCGTGCGTGACGTAGATGGTCGCCTTGCCCGTGCGCTTGTGCAACTGCATGATGTATTGCCGCATCTGGTTGCGCAGCTTGGCGTCGAGGCTGCTCAGGGGCTCGTCAAAGAGATACGCGTCCGCGTCCTTGACAAAAGCGCGGGCCAGGCCGACGCGCTGCTGTTCCCCGCCGGAGAGATCCGTGACGCCGCTATCGGCATAGCCGCGCAGGGACAGGAGGTCGAGGACCTCGGCCACGCGCCTCGAGATCTCGTTCCGGTTGAACCCCCTGGCGTCCAGGCCGTAGGCGATATTCTCCGCGACCGTCATGTGGGGATACAGCCAGTAATCCTGAAAAACCATGCCCAAATTGCGCTCGCGCGAGGGAAGGCCCAGGATGTTGCGCTCGTTGAATAAGACCGAGCCAGCATCAGCCTCCTCGAGCCCGGCGATGATCCTGAGCATCGTGCTCTTGCCGCATCCCGAGGGGCCGAGCAGGACGAAAAGTTCGCCATCCTCCACGGTGAAACTGATCCCGTCCAGGACGGCCGTTGAACCGAACCGCTTGGTCAATCCCTCGACCCTGACCCTTGCCATACACGCCTTCCCCCATTCCAGCCCTGGTCTTGCCAGGACATCTAGGAGTTTGTACGACTTACCCGATTCACGACCAAGGCAGTACAAACTCAGGTATCAGAAGCCGCACGGTACCACGATATAGGTGCTGGCGGCATTATTATGTCCATGCCCCATACGTACTCCGAGCGACGAGCGACGTGGTGCGTGTCATTACGTTCGCCAAACGACGAGCAACGAGCGTCGAGTAACGAGCAACGAGTAACGAGCGCCGAGCCGCGCAACACCGTGCTACCCCTCCGTCTCCCCGGGCAGGCGGCCCTCCAGGTAACGAAGGTAGTACGACTGGCCCAGGGCCAAAAGCGAGAAGCCGATCAGCGCCACGCCTGCCATGGTGATGATGGCCAGGGCGAAAAAGAGATAACACAGGAGCGCCGCTCCGGTCACGCCGAACGGTCGGGCCAGGAAATACCCCATGGCGCGCCGTCCGGCGGAGAGCGACCGCTCCGGATCCGCCGCGGCCAAGGGCCACCAGAGCGTGGCCAGGACGGCGAAGATGAGCGTGAAAAGCCGCGCCGCGACCGCCAGGAGATTCACGCCGGGGCCTGCGGGCCGCCAAGTCGCCAGGACGGCCAGGCCGAGCAGGAAGCCGCAGAGCAGGACGGGCGCCACGGCCTGGTAACCCCGGCGCAAAAGGCGCCACCTGTCCCGCCTGAGCAGGTCCCAGGGCACGCCGCCGAAAGGATCCAACATGTACCCGATCGCCCAGTAGATCACGAAGATCACCGCGGGCAGCGTGATCATGCTCCAGGCCAGCGCGGACAGGCGCAGCACCCGGCCGAGATGGGACCAGAGGAGCAAAGCCGCGGCTCCGGGCGTCGCGCTTAAAAACCAGGCCAGATTGAGCACGAGCAGGCGTTCGAGGTTTTGATAGAATGCCTTGAACACCCTGCCCGTGTGATGGATGAGGCCCCGCCGCGCGCGCCTAGGCATGCGCGGCCCTCAGGCGACCGTCCGCCGGCTGACGAGGCAGCGGCGCCCGCTCTCGGGCTCGAAGAGATGCAGGCGCTTGGTGTCCAAGAGCAGCGGGAAAGCCCGCCCGATGTAGCGGTCGCCCACCCTCGCCTTGACCACGGCCACCAGATCCGTGGCCTTGGCATCCTTGGCCGATAGATAGAGCAGGGAGTCGCCGGCCGAGGCCTCGACCGCGTTCAGGACGCAGTTCAACGTATTCGCGGGCGTACCCTGCACCTCGCTCGTGCCCGGCAGGTAAAAATCCTCCGGCCGCACGCCCAGGACCAGGTCCTTGCCGAGGTGCGCCTGGAGAACCGAGTCGAGGCCGGGCGGCGGCGCCAGGCGGTCCAAGCCCACCGCGAGGGTGAATCCTCCCTCGCCCGACTCGACCTTGCACGGCAGGAAATTCATGCCCGGCGTGCCGATGAAGTGAGCCACGTACATATTCATCGGCGTGGCGTAGAGATCGTGCGGGGTGCCGAGTTGCACGATGGCGCCGTCCTTCATGACCGCCACGCGGTCGCCCAGCGTCATGGCTTCCGTCTGGTCGTGGGTGACGTAGACCGCCGTCTTGCCGCTGGCCTTGTGCAGGCGCAGGATATCGGTCCTCGCCTCCGAGCGCAGCACGGCGTCGAGGTTGGAGAGGGGCTCGTCAAAGAGGAAGATATCCGCGTCCTTGACCATGGCCCTGGCCAGGGCTACTCTCTGCCGCTCGCCGCCCGAGATCTTCCCGGGTTTGCGGTCGAGCAGGTTGTCGATGCGGAACGTCTTGGCCGCCGCCATCACTTTTTTCCTGATCTCGTCGTGGGGGACGTGGCGGGAGCGCAGGCCGTAGGCGATGTTCTCAAAGACGGTGAAGTGGGGGAAAACGGCGTAGTCCTGAAAGACCATGGCCACGTTGCGATCGCGCGGACGCAGATGCGTCACCGGGCGGTTGTCGAAAAAGATCTCCCCTCCCGTCGGCAGCTCCAGGCCGGCGATCAGCCGCAGAGTCGTCGTCTTGCCGCAGCCGGACGGCCCGACAAAGACCACCATCTCCCCTTCCTTGGTCTCGATGGTGATGTGCTCCACCGCCACCTTGGTCCCAAACGTCTTGCGGAGATCGCGTAGGATCAGACGTGACATTGTCGACCACACCCCTTAGTTGGGTTGAATTGCTCAAAATTCCATCTGCTGCACGGGCGGATGGTAGAGAGCCTTCTCGTCTTCGGCGGAAAAAAGAATCAACCTCTCCCAAATCGGGCGGACGCGGGCCTGTCCGGTGCTGCCGGGCCGGTCGACCAGGACGGTGGCGTGCTTGCCGTAGAGGGTGCCGAACGCGTAGATCGCCCTCAGGGTTGGCACTTCCTCGTAGCGCTCGATCGTAAAGGGCAGGCCCTCGCCATCCGGCGCAAGGCTCAGGCTGTCCGCGCGAAAGCCCAACAAAATCCGGCGCGCGGATTGGCCGGCCAGGGCGGTACGCGGCCCGTCGGGCAGGTCCAGGCGGCAGCCGTCCACGCTCAGGGACCGGCCGTCCTCGGACAGGTGGGCCTCGATCGGGCAGAGGGGCGGCTCGCTAAAGAATGCCGCCACGTATAGATTGTGCGGGGTGTAATAAACCTCGTCGTAGGTGCCGGCCTGCTCGATGCGGCCGTCCCGCATCACGACGATGCGATCGCCCATAAAAGTCGCTTCGCTCTTGTCGTGCGTCACGTAGAGCGTGGTCACGCCGAACCGGCGGAGCAGCTTCTTCACCTCGAACCTGGTGCGTTCCCGGAGTTTCGCGTCCAGGTTGCAGATGGGCTCGTCCATGAGGAAAAGGCTCGGATCCCTCACGATGCAGCGGCCGATGGCCACCCGCTGCTTTTCGCCGCCCGAGAGCGTGTTCGGCAGGCGGCCCAGGAGCAGTTCGAAACCCATGCCCAGGATCTCCGCGGTAGCCTTGACCCTTTCATCGATCTCCTGCTCCGTCTTGTGCCGGACCTGAAAGAAATAGGACAGATTGCCCTGGCCCGAGCGGGTCGGGTAGAGGGCATAATCCTGGAAAACCATACCCACCCCGCGCTGGCTCGGCTTGACACCGGTAAAATCCACGCCGTCATAGAGGACCCGTCCCCCGTCCAGTTCCTCCAGGCCCGCCACGCAGCGGAGGAGGGTGCTCTTGCCACAGCCAGACTTGCCCACCAGGCTCACGGTCTCACCGTCCGCGACGGTGAGGGAGACGTGATCCAGCGCGACCACCTGTTCCTTGCCGCGCAGGTTCAGCTTGGTGCGGTCGTAATATAACTTGACGATATCCACCATATCAATCCGTGCCACTAGGACATACCCCTTTCACCTTGTGGACCCATGAATACGTAAAACAGGGAACGATATCAACATGATTTACATGATTAACAAGATTAACAGGCTTCAAGATCAAATGACAAACGATCTAATAGACAAAGAATCCGTGTAAATCATGAAAATCATGTCAATCCTGTTAAACCGGTTCTAATCACGTAAATCAGATCACGTAAACCAGGTAAGATACCGGCGTTATGCGGTTTAATCATCATGGTAATCTCGGCGTAAACCACCGTAATATACGCCCGGCACATTTTCACACCACTTTTAACGCATGCCGCGGATGCGCACGCCTTTCAGGAGATACTTGCGGCAGAAAAGAAAGATGAGGATGAGGGGGATGGTCTCCAGCGTGGCCAGGACCATCAGGCCGTTCCAGGACAGCCCCGCCTCCAGCATCTTGCCCACGGATTTGCTCATCGCCTCGGACGCCGCGGGGTGGGTGTTGCCGGCCTGAACTATGGCGTGCTGCAGCTTGTACAGGGCCACGGCCAGGGGCATCCTCTCCGGGGTCCTGATATTGAGCAGGGGCCACATAAAATCGCTCCAGATGCCCGTGAACTGCCACCAGACCACCACGGCGTAAATGGGGAGGCTCATGGGCAAGACGATCTTGCGAAAGATATGGAATTCACTCCCCCCGTCCACCCTGGCCGCCTGGATGACCGAGTCGGGGATGGTGTCGAAATACGCCTTGAAATACAGGAAGTAACCGGCGTTGAAGGCGCTGGGGATGAAGAGAGCGAAGAGCGTGTCGAACATGGTGAAGGAAGGGAACCGTATGTTCGTAAAAGGAATGAAGGGCGCTTCAGGAAATGCCCAGGGGAAATTATGGATCAAAAGCACCCTGGGGATCAGGGAGACCAGCGGCGGAACCATGAGGTTACCGATGAAAAACAGGTACCAGAGCCGCGCCCAGCGCGACCGCTGCAGCTTGGAGTTGGCGTAGGCGCAGAGCGAGGTGACGGGCAGGGTCAGCGCCATGGCGCCCGTGACGACGATGAGACTGTTCAGGACGTAACGCCAGAGCGGCACGGGCAGCATACCCCGGGCCGTGCTGGTCAGGCGGAACATGAGCGTCCACGGCACCAGGGTGGGTTTGCTCGGCCAGAGCTTTGGCGGGATGGCGAAAAGGTCCTGCGGCGGCTTGATCGAGGTGGTGATCATCCACCAGAACGGGATGAGATGGATGACGATGCCGATGACCAAAAAGGTGAAGATCGCCGCGAGCAGGAGGCGAACCTTCCATTCATGCCGGCCGGCCAAGGGTATGAGGGCCATGCCAAGACCTCCTCGGGGATCCGGGAACGGTTTACGATGACCGCCGTTGCCCGGTTATTGGTATACCGGTCGTTCCTGCCTCGAACCCAACCCCCGGCGAAGAGGCGGTATGGATGCCGGGCTAGGTCGGTTCACGGACATTCCAGGGCTTTTTCGCAACACTTGTAGCCCAAACGTCACTACTCGTCGGGATTTTCCTTGACGAAGGTGCGCAGGAGCACGACACTCGCCATGACGAGCACGAAGAGGAAGACCGCCAGGACCGTGGCGTCGCTGAAACGCAACTGCGTGTATTTTTCATAGATGTAGATCGCCACCAACCGCGTGGCGCCACCGGGGCCCCCACCGGTCAGGACGTACGGCCAGTCAAAGGTCTGCGGCGTGCCGATGAGGGCAAAGGTCATGTACATGACGATGATCGGCCTGATGCGCGGGAGTGTGACCGTCCAGAGCTTGCGCCAGAAGCGCGCCCCCTCGACCTCGGCCGCCTCATAGAGCGAGGCTGGGATACTCTGCAGGCTGGCCAGGTAAATCATGCCCGGCCCGTACATGATGATGCCGGGAAAGATCATCCAGAACATGACCTTGTTCGGATCGGAGAGAAAAGCCTGCTTGGGAAGGTGCAACGCCTGCATGATCGACTGCATGAGGCCGTACTGCACGTTGTAAAAGTACTTCCAGAGGATCGTGAAGGCCATGCCCGAAACGGGCAAAAACCAGAGGAGCATCATGATGCGCACCGCGCGGGGCGGCATCTCCATGAGCAGGATGGCGACCACGATGGGGATGATGAACGTGAGGACGATGGAGAACACGGTATAGAGGTAGGTCAGCTTGATCGAGGTCCAGGTCAGGGGATCCTGCCACATTCTGATGTAGTTCTGCACGCCCACGAATTGCGATCCCCCGAAGACCTTGTAATCCAGGATGGTGATGATAAAGGCGGCGATGATGGGATACCAGCCGAAGACGAGCTGCCAGAGGGCGCCGGGGCTCACGAAAAGAAAAGTCTCCAGCCAGCTGCGTTTCTCCAGGCGTTCCGGCTGCGCCGTCTTGGCCGCGACCGCTCCCAGCCCCGCCTGCGCGGATCCGGTGAGCTGTTCCATGGGTCTGCACCTGCCTATCCATACTTAAATCACCCCGGTTGCCCGGAGGCTGCCCACAGGAGGGCAGCCTCCGCCGCACCGGACAGGAACACCCGGATCCTATTTGAGTTTGGGGGCGATCACCTTTTGGTACCAGGGGAGATACGCCTTGTACTGCGCGGGATAGTACTTCTGATAGAAATTGAGCAGGGCGGTGTAATAGGCCCGGCAGTACTTGATGAACTCGGCCCGGCTGAACTTGGACGAGAAGCCGGCGGCCTGGGATTCGTACAGCTTGTTGCCCTCCAGGGCCGCGGCCTTCACGTCGAGCTTCTCGATGTTCCAGACCTTGGAGATAAAATCGTCGATGGCCTGCTGGCCGGGGCCGTCATTGTCGGGCGGGAAGAACTCGGAGATGTCCGGCGGGGTCTTGATGCCCATCACGTACTTGACGCCGCCCGCGACCTCTTTGTCGTATGCGTCGAACCTGGCCGTGGGCACGCCCTCGATCTTCTCATACCCATTGTACGGGATGATCGTATCCCAGGTCTTGTAGGCGCTTTCTGTCTGCTCCCAGATGGTCAGGCGCGTATCCATCCAGCCCTCGCCGTGCAGCATGTACTCGCAAAAGTCGAAGGCCACCTCGAGTTCTTCCTTGCTCAGGCGGGGGTTGAAACTGTGGATCATGATGAAGGGGAAGGTGTGAACCATGCCCGTGGGGCCGACCGCGAAGGGCATCCAGCCGATGATGTTCGTGCCGGAGCCGCGGACCTTGAGGGATTCAAAGAGGGCCTTGTACTTGGACATGTCGGTACCGAAACCCTGGTTGCCGCCGAACATGGCCGCCCGGCCTCCGTTGAACTCCTCTTCTCCGTTGGTGTTGATGAGGATGGACTTGTCCTTGTAGATCATGTCGTGCAGCATCTGGGCGCCCTGGAGAAAGAGCGGGTTGTCGAGGCGGAGGCGCCATTTCCACGGCTTGGACGGTTCGGGCACCAGGAGATCGCTCAGGTTCTGCATGCCCACCATGGTAAAGATGGAGTAGACATTCGGGCTGCCGATGGCATAGCCGTACACCTCCGGCTTGCCGTCGCCGTTCGCGTCCTTGGTCAGTTTCCGGAGGATCTCACGGAATTCCTTGATCGACCAGTTGTAGCGGTAGCCGCCCACGCCGGGCACGGCGGGGTTCGTGAGGCCGGCCGCCTTGAAGAGATCCTTGCGGTAGACGAGGCCGTTATACCCGCCCCCGGAGACAATGCCATACCACTTGCCCCCGACCTGGCAGGTCTTCTTGTACTCGCCCATGAGATTCTGGGGTATGTGCTTGTCACATCCGTACTTTTTAAAGAGCGCCGTGATGTCGGCGGCGTAACCGTCGTAAAACGCCTTGCGCATGTTGGGCAGGAGCCAGCCGCCGATCACGTTGCCGACGTAATACGAGGGGCACGTGCCCGTGGCGAGGGCCGTGAGGACGGTCTGCTGCGTCCATGGGTCAAAGTCCACGAATTTCATTTCCACATCGGGGTGTTTATCGATCCAGTTCCTGATGGCGTAGTAATAACCGAGGTCAAGGGGCTCGAAGAGGTCCAGATCCACGTCCCGTTTGAACCTTTCCCTGCAGACGAACCAGTCCTGGAAATAGACGAGCCTTGTCTTGCCGGCCACGAGCCCCACCTGGACCACGGTGCAGATCAATACCAGGACGGCGATGACGACAACCAGACGCGAGCGCACCAAGGGTCTCATCCATTCACCCTCCTTTTTTGGCTTGCCGGGTCCACCCATGCTTGCCGCTGCCTATTGACTTCGGGGTCTTCCCGATGAAAAGGGAGACGGGTATTGCGGACTACCGCAAAAAGCATCGACGCTAGGCGCCGCATACCCCCTCTCAAAGAAAGGTGCAGGTGGATAGTGTTTCTAGGTTCCTCCACCAACTCCTGCCGGTAAAGGGCAAAAAAAAAGACGGCACCCGTTTCAAGCCGGTTTGTCGTCTTACTTGACACTGAATGAATATAGGATCTAAAATGGCATCAAAGGCAATGAACGGATGTCTCCGTGTGTTTTGGAAAAACGCATCAGGAGGTGGGAGGGCTTCGATCTCGTGCCCGCGGTGTCTTTATGAGCACAACGATCAAAAACCTAGAGGAGGGTGCATAATGCGAAAGAGAACCTTGCTTGGTTTGCTCGGGCTCTGCCTTGTCCTGGTGTTTTCGGCTGCCATCGTCGCCCTGGCCGAGGGCGAAACCGCGGCTCCGCCGAATCTCCTGGAAAACGGGGATTTTGAGGCCGGCGAGGTGCTGCCCTGGACCGGCTACGGCGCCACGACCGAGCTCGTGACGGATGACGTCCACGGCGGCAAGTATGCCGGCAAGGGGTATTTCGACACGAGTTGGGGCGGCGGGCTGTTCCAGTCTTTCCGGGCGGCCAAGGGCAGATATCACGTCGTCATGTGGGTCAAGCCCGGGCCCGGTGCGGGCAACAACAAGATTTGGGTCGGCGTAAAGAAATTCGACCAGATGGACGAGAAGAAACAGGTGGCCGTGACGGTCGACGAGGCCTTGGGTTGGCAGAAAGTCGAGCTGGATTTCAAGATGACCGCCAAGATGGCGGAGATCTGGGCGTGGTCGTCGGCGCTCTCCGGCCAGCCCAAGGGCGGCTGGGTCATGCTGGACGACTGCGTCGTCACGCCGGCGCAGTAACAGCCGGATTTGTCGCAGGCAAAGAGGAGGGCGGGAGCCCTCCTCTTTTTCCCGCCCAAACCGTCCGGCCGGGACTCCCGCAGGCGCGCTTTGGGAATCGCCAAGCTCACAAGTCGGCGCCGTGAAGCGCCGGCCTTCGCTTATCGGCTATGAGGAGCCTGTGCGCACAAACTCCTAGACCTGCCGAGGGTGTTTTCAGCCGGGCAAGAGGAAGGATTCATCATTATGCAAGCGAGGGGGGTAAGCTTTTGCGCCTCGACTTGACCCGGCATCGTTTCGGCGTGAATTACACGCCCGCGCGGTCCTGGTGGTATTGCTGGAACGACTTCGAGCCCGGCGCCGTGGCCGCCGACCTGGACGCCATCGCGGGGCTCGGCGCGGATCACATCAGGATCATGCTGATCTGGCCGTATTTTCAGCCCAATCCCCGCGCCGTGAGCGGCGCCCACCTCGAGCGCCTGGACACCCTCATGGCCCTGGCCGGCGAGCGGCGGCTCGACGTCTGCGCGGCCCTCTTCACGGGCTGGCTCTCGGGCTACGCGTTCAAGCCTCCCTACCAGGCGGATGCCTCGTTCTACCTCCCGGAGAGCGCGGCGCCCCAGGAGCTGTATCTGCAAAGCGTCGCGGATCTCATGAAGGAGCACGGGAACTTCCTCGGCTTCGACCTCGGCAACGAGCTCAACTGCTGCTGGCGGGCGGGCGAGCTCGAGACCGGCGATCGTTGGAGCGGCCGCATGCTGGCCCTGGCCGCTGAACGCGCTCCATCAGGAACGCACGTGAACGGCGTCGATCACCAGCCCTGGTTCGGGCCGGCGACCTTTTCCCCCCGCCACCTCGCAGCGGCGCAAAAGATCGTGGCCCTGCACTGCTGGACGTATTTTACCGGGGCGCTGGCGCGCGGCGGGGGCGACTGCTTCGATCCCCGCTGCCTGCGGCTGCCCGAGGCCATGGCCGCCCTCGCGCGGGCGTACGCCGGCGATCCCAAAAAGCCCGTCTGGCTACAGGAATACGGCATGTCCGAGGCATGGGCCGATCCGCAGGACATCCCCCGCTTTTTGCGGGAAACGACCCAAAGCGCGCTCCGCGCCGGCGTGAACTGGTTCACCTGGTGGTCCAGCCACGACCTCGACCGGCGGTATGCTTTTGACCCACTGGAGTATTCGCTCGGCCTGATCGCGCACGACCAGAGAATCAAGCCGCAGGGATACGCGTTCAAGGAGCTTGCCGAGGCCTACCGCGGACGCGAAGCCGTGGATGAAAAAGCGACCGGCCTTCCGGACCCGCCGCGCGTGCATAATCCCGAATCGACCTGGCGGTGGATCGAGCAATGGCTTGGGGTGAGCGACGCCTGAGCGGGGCCTTGAAACGATAATACGTCTTTCTGGAAAACCGAGGAGGATTGAACGGTATGCCGGAATGAGGATGGACGATACAACGCCAGGGACGCGCCGGGCGCGGTGATGAAGCTTTAGAACGATGGGGTTTATTCCCTGAAAAAGTGGAAATGGTTGACGCGCGCAGGAGACTCATGGCGCGTGCATGTGGAGTATATCACGGATCCGCTGCTCTGCACCACGGTGACGCCCAAGTGGTTCACCGAGCTGACGCGGGCGATGGAGGAAACCAGGGCGGACGCGGCGGCGTTGGCCGGCCTGCCCGTACTCATGATGCAGGGCACGGCTGACGAGATCGTGGATCTCGAGGCGACGAAAGCCTTTCCCGCCCCCGGGCGGGAGTACGTGGAGTTCCCCGGGTTCTACCACGAGATCTTCAACGAGGACGACCGCCGGCAGGCGCTCCTGGTGCTGGATGCGTGGCTTGAAAAGCGGCTCTAGCCGGCCGCCATTACGCCACATCCCCTGGTATCCAGCCGACGTATTCCCGGCGCGGCCGCGGGGGGGTATCCATCCAAGAGGTGTCCGGCTCGGGCAGACCGAGGCACTCCCTCACCGACATCAGCTACATCGCCCAGGAATGAATTCCTGGGCTAAGTCAACTGCATTCTCAAATCCCTGCGGGGATTCGGTGATGTTTTGCGAATGAACTAAAACACATCCGATTCCTCCGGTTGCTCCTGATATTCAGCCGCCCCGAAGGTCCTGTTCTCACCGAATATGCTCCCTACCTCGGTAATAGATCGTGCCCATCCCTACCTCCCCCTCCTCCTGAGATAACTCTGGTACCGCATGCTCTTGCGCAGATCCCGCTCGGGGCGATGCGGTTTGGGGCCGCCCGCGGCCAGGCCCTCCATCCTCAGCGCCAGGCTCTCCAGTTCCGCCACCTCGGCCGCGATCTCCGCATCCGGCGCCGGGACCGCGGCGTTCAGGCCGTTCAGGGCCTCGCCGCGCTCCCGCAGGACCCGCCCGGCCGCATTAAACTCCCCCCGGTCCATCGCCTCCACCGCCCGGTCCCTGGCCAGGGCGGCCCTGGCCAGTTCCACGGCCTTGATGACCGCAAAATCGGCGGCCTGCGCCCCTGGATCCGCGGAGGCCGGCAAACGGACTGTGAAAAAAAGGTCCACGGCGTTCGACCCGCCCAGGACGTCGGCGTATGCCAGGTTGAAATGGAGCAGTTCGTGCTCGCCCGCGGCCAGGGCCGGGTGGACGACCTCCAGGAGGAGCGTCCTGGCCTCGTGTTCGCACATGTCGGGCAGGCTCAGGATGATCCCTTCGGGGCCCGTGTGGGGCTCGTACCCCAGCACCCCCGTCACGCGGCAGCCGGCGCCGGGCCGCGCCGTGACACGCAGGTTTTGCGCGGTCACGGAGAGGAGGCCCGCCAGTTCCTCGTCCAGGGCGGCCTGGATCCCGTCCGGCGTCCGGAGATAGTAATAATTGCCCCTGCCCGCCTCGGCCAGCGCCAGCAGGAGATCCTCGTCAAAACGCTCCCCCACGCCCACGGTCGAGACCGGGACGCCCTCCTCGGCCAATGAGCCGGACTTGGCCGCGAGCAGGTGCGCGCCGCTCATGTCCACGCCGGCCCGGCCGCCTGCCAGGATCAGCACCCGGTTGGCCAGGCCCGGGGCGGCGTGCCGCCTCACCTCCTGGCCGCCACGGAGCAGCCCGCCGGGAAGGTTGGCGGTGCCGCCACCATGGCGGATGCGGGCGATGGCCGCCTGGTCGGCGTCCCTGTCCATCACGCGCCCGGCCGGGCGGATCACTTCAACCTCGCCGTCAAAGACGGCCAGGGAAAACAGGTCCTCCGCGCCCATCTGCTCCACGATGCGGCAGGCGGCGCGCTTGGCGTGGTCCAGGGGCGCCCCGGCCATGGCGCCGCCGCGGTCCAGGACCAGGCCCAGATTGAGCGGCAGGCGCCGCCCGTTCCCGGGCCGCGGCGGCCTGGCCGCCGCGAGCCTGGCCAGGACCCAGACGGATCCCGGCCGCCCGGGCGGCACCGCCCGCCGGCTCAGAGAGAACGTGACGGCGATGGGGCCGCGCCTGGATGCGCCATGGGCGTGAGCGGCCATTCCGAGATACCTCCCGTGCATTGTAGCATACGAGGTATCTCCATTGTAAAAAAGCGAGACCGTCAAATGCTGACGGTCTCATAAAACTTGTCGCGCCAACCCATCCGTTGGCGTTCCCGCCTCACCCCGGCTCCTTTGCCAGTATCCCCCGCGCCGCGTCCTCGATCGCCCGCCTGAGTTCCACCGGCTCCAGCACCGTGGCGTGGCTGCCGAAACCCAGGATCCAGCGCATGATCGAGAAAACACCGCTGACCCTGACCTCCAGGATAATCCCCCCGTCCGGCGTCTCCGTGATCTTTTGCCCCTCGATCCAGACCCTCTCCCTCACCCAGCGCGCCTGCTCACGGTCAAAAGCGACCTTGACCGTGCAATCCTTGCCGCGCTCGATCCCCCAGCTGTGGCCGAAATAATCGCGGGCGGAAAAGCCCGGATCCTTTTCAAAGACCCTGTCCGTCAGGGCGAGCTCCTTGATGCGATCCACCGCAAAGGTGCGGAACTCCCCGCGCAAATGGCACCAGCCGATCAGGTACCAGGCCCCGGCCTCGAGCCGGAGATGGTACGGGTCCACCTCGCGGCGGGTGACCTCGTCGGTGCTGGGGGCGTAGTACCCCAGGCGGACGGTCCGGCATTGCGCGACGGCCGCCGAGAGCAGGTCAAAGTTACGCGCCAGGGCCTCCTGGTCGCCGCGGACCCGGGGGAGCCCAAAGGAGATGTTTTGGGTAAAGCGGTCCAGGTCCACGCTGACCTCGTCGCTCAGCAGCGCGGGCAGCTTATGCATGACCTGCCGCGCCTCGTCAGCCAGCGGGGTACCGGCCAGGTCGGCCAGGATCCTCTGGCCGATGAGGAGCACGGTCAGCTCCCCCGCGGTCAGGTTCATCCGCGGCAGGGTAAAGGGGCCGTCGTAGCGGTACCCGCCCCTCCGCCGGTCGTAGACGATGGGGGCGTGCAGGAGGTCCTTGAGATACTCGATATCCCGCTGGATCGTGCGGGGTGACGCCTCGAGCTTTTCCACGAGGAGGGCAATGCCGGGGCACGCCCCCGACTCGATCAGGCGGTGGATCTCGACGATCCGCCAGAGAATGGGCCGGGAGCCGCGCGAGCGCATCGCGGCGGGGGTGATCATGCGTACCTGCCTCCAGCGTCAGGTGCCAGATGGCGTAGTCTTCGACATCTGCCAGATGGTTCCTGCCCTGAAGGGTGAGGGGTGAAATGAAAAAGCCCGCCGTCCGGCGAGCGTTTTTGCCTGGTGGACCTGAGGGGAATCGAACCCCTGACCTCTTGAATGCCATTCAAGCCACTTCCATTTTTTGTAGTCCATCCAGTGTCGTCTAATGCCGTCTAGCAGGGATTTTACATTTCCTCCATGCCGTCAGATCCGGGGGGTTTCACGGGTTTTGTTAGACCAGTGTTAGACGCCTAAAAAATGGAAATGATGGAGGAGGTTTTATGTGTGAACGATACGAACGTGATTAAGAGTTTGCACGAGGCAGCTTCGGACGCCCTCAAGCCGAGGGAAGATGAAGCCGCGAAGATCATCGCCGTAGTTGTCCATGTGGCGGGCAAGCCCATTTGCGTCCCGGTTCAAGGCGATCTTTTCGTTCCCCTGTGGCGCGTACAAGAACTCATAGCCAAAGCCGCCGCCACGAAAAAGGAGGTGTAACCCATGGCCATCTATAAAGATGAGGAAATCGCAGGGTATTACATCAATAAAGAAATAGTTTGTAAAGATTGTGCCACAGAAGAAGAAGCTGACAAAGTAACGCAGGACGACCTGATCACTTTTGCGGGCATACAGAAGGCCATAGACGACGGAGAGCGGTTCTTCTGCGATCAGTGCAATCAACAAATTCGCCCTGCGTAAGTTCCTGAAACCCCTTCGGGATCTCCCGCAGGGGTTTTTTATGCCCGTAACCTGCAAAAGCCCGGGGCGGTTAAGCCCCGGGCCGGAGGCGCGGATGGGGAGCCGCAAACTTCCGATCCACGTCCTCGGCTCGATCATACAGCAGGTCCAGGTATTCCACAAGGATCTCGCGTGACTGCCCCGTCCAAACCCGCGCCGGGTGGGCCATTGGCCAAAAATGAAGCCCACATTTGCCCTAGAATCGATTGGAAGAGTGCCCTACGTGGTTTTACCTTCCCCCTGTCCCGCCCGTCGGAAGGGCCTAGCGCCCCTTGGACGGACAAGGGCGATCCGGGGGCACTTCTCACCCCGGATCGGGGCCTCCTGGTTGTATCGTACGGCGCAAAAGTCTATATAGGGTCTATATAGGTCTATATAGAAAGCGCACAGAGCAGGGAAAAAGAAAAAGGGGACGCCGTCCTGACGCCCCCTTCTTTGCTGCAGGAAGTTACGCGGCGGCCGTCTTCTTTACGCGCGCGAAACCCTGGTAAGCCGCGACGTTGCCGCCAGCGAAGACGCACGCCTTGACCGCGATCAGGCCCTGCCGGAAGAGGAAATCGGTGCTTTCAACCACCTCCAACTGGGAAAACAGCGGCATTTCGTAGTTCTTGGGCGCGCCATACGCCATGCAGTACGTATTCAAATCCGTGCTTTCCGCGGATAGGGCCGGGCATGCGCTGTTGAGCACGAACGGCACGGCATAGGAGCCATCAGAGGAGATGGTGCCGATGGCGCCGTTGAGCGTGATGGTGTAGAGTTTCTTTCCGTCGTCACCGCGAATCGCTGCAAAGGCGGCCAGGTCAGCTTTCGAGAGAATCAGGTACGCGCCGCCCTCGACATCTTCATCCCCGCCGTAGCCGAAGACGATTTTATCCAAGGTGTCCGCATCGATCGCCGAAATCTCGATGTCGGAAGCGAGGGGAATCGCCGTAGCCGGCGCATTGAAGATGCCGGTCAAGGTGTTGGGATTGCCGGACCCCAGCATAATCTGCTGCGCCAGCTTCTTGCGCACTGCGGTTCGCGCCGCGTTGAACACCTCGGCGGCGTAATTTGCAGGAGAAAGCTTTTTTAATTCTTCGGAATAGGTGGTGTAAGCCGTAATTTTTGCTTTGTTGATCTGCGCTTTGCCGAATTGTGCATCAGTCTCGGTATAGTTTTCACCTTCGGCGGTATAGTCGCCAGTGCCGGAGCTAATCAAAAAAGGCTTAGAATAGCTTTCAGCGCCGACAAGCGAAGGTGCGTTGACAAGATCCACGAGCGAGCTTACCTCTGGGCGGGTCGGGGCGATCTGGGGCGAAGCGGCCGCGCCAGTGACAACGCTGCCGGATGCGACCAGGATGGCGCGGGCCTCAGCCATTTCAACCGGGCCAAATTCGACCGGTTGCCGGTTCAACAGGCGCTCGCCATACTCTTTGAACCGCCGCTCGATGTCGGCAGGATCGGCGGGCGCCGCGGCGCCCGGGTCGGCCGTCCTGAGCCCATAGGACGCGAGGATCTGGAGCCGTCCAACGGACCCGGCCTGCCGGCGCTGAGAACCGAGGGCGCCCGGATCCGCGCGGTATTCTCCCCGGGCCAGGGCCTCGTTCGCCAGGGTGATCTCCTGGTCGATTTCCGCCATTCGTGCACGTGTGCAAGTGGTCAGTTCTGACTCAAGGCTACGAATGTAATTGGTGATTTCCTCCTGGGTCATATGAGCGAATTTGCTCATCTCGTCAAACAACTCCTTTTTCGTAATAGGTTTGCCCGGATCTTCAGGGCTTCCCGGTATTGGTCCTCATCGATATGAGGTTCTAAACGGCTTCGAGCCTCGACATACGTCTGTTCATAACTTGGCTGGTCAACGATGGAAACTTCGTAGAGTTTCCGGATCGCCGTCACGGTGCGGGTATGCGTTGAAGAGTCGTAAGTGCTCCCGCCGTCGGCCACGGCAAACCCAAAACTCATCTTATCGACGAGGCCGGAACGCACCGCCGCATGGAGCGAGCGATGCTCCGGAATATCATGCTGAAGGTTGGCCGCCATGTAAAGCCCGTCGCTACGCTTTTCCAGCGTCAAGGACCGATTCCGGGTCCGCGCCAGCACCAGAAAAGAGCCGGCGTGGTTATAGCGAAGGACTACATCGGAAATGTCAGTTTTATCTAATGCCCTTGCGTCAATGATTTCCTGGTATTTTACACCGTCGAATTCGCAAAGAACCGTCGGCTGATTGAAAACTATCGCCCGCCCTTCCAGCAGTAACTCATTTTCATTTCCAGCCGCGCGCAGCTCTGGCGAAAAACCAAAAAGTTTTTCTATCCTGGATCCCTTCTTTCATTTTAGCCCCGTTCCAGGGCTTGGCGGTTGGCCACCATTCCAGTGACTATGCAATTGGCGCCATTCCAACGCCAAACACGTGTTTCCTTCCTTAGTCTATCCGACAGCCCGTTCGGCGTCAATAATCGGATGGAC
>JBLNBS010000173.1:0-4774 GCA_050260175.1 Patescibacteria group bacterium
AGGCCAAGAAAAACGTCTTGCCGCCGGACATCTCCAGCGTCGTGGTCCCGTCCTCGCTCGGGCCGATTTTCTTGCCGTCCTTGCCGATCAGGCTGAATATGCCGTCGAGAACACGATCAACCTTGTCGAAGCTGTGCACCGCCAGGGAAATCAGGAGGAACTTGCCCTTGGCCTTGGTGGAAACCTCCGTGCCCACGGTGGAGGAAGCCTGGACCTTGTAAATAGCGACGCCCAGCTTATCGACGATGCCGCCCTGCACCTTGCCGACGCCGGGCACCTTGCTGGTATATGGCTGAGTTGCCGCGAGAACACCGGCGCAGATGACGGGGACGAGGGTAAGAACGAGAAACCATTTGAATTCCTTCTTCACTGAGACCACTCCCTTGGTTTTCTTTTGCCGCGACGCCTTCCCCGGCGGAGGCAATGGCCGCAAATAGGTCCGTATTTGAGACATCAGGTCAACATGCTATTTCGCCGTATTGGAGACAATTTCCTACTTGCCCGAAAACGTAATATCGATGAGACTTCAATTCGGCTGACGGCAGGCTGAGACTGCCGCTACACCATGGGAAGGGCCTAAATGCCCTGGGATTGGAGAGTTTGCATTGTTATATAAAAGTTCCGAAAACAAAACGGCCGGGAAGGTCATCCTCGGCCGTTACCAAATCCGCGCTCAGTCTCTTATTTCACCCTTCTAACTTCACCCTTCACACTTCTAAAGATGGTGGCCTCGGCGCGAGTCGAACGCGCGACCAACGGTTTAGGAAACCGCTGCTCTATCCTCTGAGCTACGAGGCCCCTCGATCGTTGCGGAGATATTATACCACGATTCCGGCCGGCTGTTAACCCCCGTTCTCCGTCCCCTGCGTTATCCGCGCCATGACGCCTCCCGTGGCGCGGAGGAGATCCGCGGGCGCGAGTAGCATCTGGCAGCCCCGCCTCCCGGCGCTGACGGCGATGCGCGGGTGCGCGGCGGCGCTCGCGTCGATATAGAGGGGGTATTTCCGCTTCGTCCCCACTGGGGACACCCCGCCCCGGATATAGCCGGTCAACGGCAGTACCTCCTTCATCGGGACCATCGCCGCGCCCTTTTTGTCCGCGGCCCTGGCCAGGGCCTTCAAATCAAGCTCCGTGCCAGCGGGAATGCAGGCAAGGAGCACGGCACCGTCGCTCGCCCGCAGGACCAAGGTCTTGAAGACCTGCTCCGGCGGCAGGCCGACCTTGGCCGCCACCGCCTCCGCGCCGAGATCGTCCGGGTCGACGGGGTAGGAGAGGAGTTCGTGAGGGATCCTTTGCTGGTCGAGGATCCTGGACGCGTTCGTCTTGGGGATCTCCGCCATGGCGATACCACCTCTTGGCTGCTCAAAGAAGATTCTCTATCCTGCAGGTCCCGCCCCCGCATCCCGCGAATGATCCGGCGCAGACGGCCCCATAAAGGAGGAGGAACCCCACGGAGACCATCGATCTGCACGGCCTGACCCTGGCCGAGGCCCGCGCCAGGCTGGCAGGGGACTTAGCGGAGGCCTGGGAACGCGGCGAACGGGTGGTCAGGATCGTGCACGGCCAGGGCAAGCACAGCGAGGTCTTTCCCGTGCTCAAGTCGCACGTGCGCAAGTGGCTCGAAGAATCGGCCTTTGCCCGCGAGCGGGTGGTGGCCTTCTTTCGCGGCGAGGACGGCTCGCCCTATACCAGGCCCAACGCGGGGGAGACCGTCGTCGTACTAAAAGGCGCGGACTCCGGACCGCCCGCCACCCCCGAGCTCGACTGGGAGGAAGAGGAGGCGCGGGAGGCCCGTAGGCACGCCAAGGGGATGCGTGCCGACCGGCTGCGTACCGCCCGCCGGCGCGGCCCGCGGGGCTGACGATCTTTAGGCCCGCTCCCCGAGCCGCCGCTCGGTGCCGGCAAGGAGCCTCCCGATATTACCCCGGTGCCGCCAGAATGCAAGGCAGGCCATGGCCGCGGCAGCCAGGATGAAGGGAACCGGCCCGCCCAGGACGAGGAGGAGCACCGGCAGGAAGGCGGCAAAGGCGAGCGCGCCGAGCGAGACGAAGCGGGTCAATCCCACGAGCGCCAGGCCGAGCGCCAGCGAGGCAAGGGTCGGCAGGGGCGCCAGGACGGCAAACGAGCCGAGCAGGGGCGAGATGGCCTTGCCCCCCTTGGCAAACCCCAGGTAGAGCGAGTAGCTGTGGCCGAGCGCGGCGGCCGTGGCGGCCAGGGCGGGGGCCGTGGTGCCGCCCGCCAGGAGCCGCGCCAGAACGACGGCGAGCGCCGCCTTGCCCACATCGGCCAGGCCGGCCAGGAGCCCCGGCACGGGGCCCAGAACCCGCACGGCGTTGGCGCCCCCCAGGTTGCCGCTGCCCAGCCTGCTGAGGTCGATGCCGCGCACGAGGCGCCCCGCGAGGTAAGTGAAGGGGATCGAGCCCAGGAGGTAGGACAGGACGGCGCAGGCCGCCACGGCTATGATCGGCATCTCAACCCCTACCGCGCCGGAACGGGCCGATCAGGATCCGGCCCAGCCCGCGCAGGAGTGCGCCTACCGCGCTGGAGATCTTGAGATGAAGGTATCCATCCACGAGCCGCATGCGGCCGGCCTCAACCTGGTATTCGCTAAGGCGCCGCTCGTTGCGGCGCACCGTGTCGATGAGGCTCGCCTGCGCGGCGGGTTTGATCTCCTTTCCCGCGGCGACCGCCGCGGCGACGCGCTCCGCGTGCCGGCGTAGGAGCAGCTCGGTGTCGGGTGCCACGGCCTCGCGCAGAAACCAGCCCGGGATGGCAAGCGAGGTCGGACCGCCGGAGGTGGTGTCCAGGAGGGTGCCGTCCGTGAACTCTGTCAGCACGGAGACGGCCCGCCTGGCCCCGTCCCGCCCCGCCAGGGCCTCTTCCACGGCCCAGCCGTAGCTCTTGCCGGTCTTTTCCACAAAGAGCCGCATACAGATCGTGACGAGCCCCTCGTGCCAGACGAAGTCCCCCGCGGGCATGCAGCCGTGCTCGCTCATGATCTGCCGCTGCAGGTCAAAGAACTCCGGATCGCGGGCCGCGCCGAGATCGCCCGGCGTCAGAGCGGGCTCCATGGGTGTCTTGGCCCGGACGAGCGCGAGGATGGAAAACGCGGCCCAGACCGCCACGGCCGCCAGGATCAGCCAGAAAAAGAACATGCGTTTCCCTCCCGTGCGGCGGTCTTCGCCATCGCCGGCCGAACCTCCTGCCCGACGGCCTCCCCCTCCATGCCCGCACAGCCTTTTCATACAGAACAATCCGGACCAGCATACTAAGGTAAAAGGCATACCTCATGCGGCAAAGGAGTTCAACTTGGAAAAAAAAGATCGCCGGACCGTGGCCGTGCTTTGCCTGGTGCCCTTCATCATGGTGCTCGGCAATTCCATGCTCATCCCCGTCCTGCCCGCCATCAGAAAAGCCCTGCACATCAGCCTCACGCAGGTGGGGCTCCTGATCACGGCCTTTTCGATCCCGGCCGGTATCGTCATTCCATTCGCCGGCCTGCTCTCGGACCGGATCGGCCGCAAGCCCGTCATGGCGCCCGCCCTGATCGTCTACGGCCTGGGCGGCCTCCTGGCCGGGCTGGCCGGTGTGATATTCCGGGAGTCATACTACCTGATCCTCGGCGCCCGCGTGATCCAGGGGCTGGGCGCGGGCGGCACCTACCAGCTCGCCATGGCCCTGGCCGGGGACGAGATCCAGACGAAAGAGAGAGCGCAGGCCCTCGGTTTTTTGGAGGCCGCCAACGGCCTCGGCAAGGTGGTGAGCCCCCTGGCCGGAGCGGCCCTGGCCCTGATCGGCTGGCAGGCGCCGTTTTTCGTCTATGGCGTGCTGGCTTTCCCCATCGCGGCCGTCGTCTTTTGGCTGGCGGGCGAGAAAAAGCGTGATGCCGCGGCATCGCAGTCGATCGCCCAGTATTTCCAGGGTTTCGCTGCGATTGCCAGAAAAAAGGGGGCCGCTCTGGCCGTCGCCTTTCTGGCCGGCATGTCCGCGCTCTTCACGCTCTTTGGCGTGCTCAGCGTCTTCTCGGATGTCCTGGAAAAAACGTACCACATCGAGGTCTTCGGCCGCGGGCTCATCCTGGCCCTGCCGGTCCTGGCCATGGCCGCCACCTCTTTCATCCTGGGCATGGTGTTAAAGAAGAAGCCCGCCGCCTTGATCCGTCCCGCCGCCTGCGCGGGCCTCTGCCTGGTCGGCGGGGGGCTCGCGCTCTTCGCCCTTTTGCCCGCCAAGGGCCTGGGCCTGGTCCCGCCCGCGCTCGCCGCGGTCCTCGTGGGCCTGGGCACGGGCGCGGCCCTCCCCCCGCTCAACACCCTCATCACCAGCGCCGCGCCGCGCAAGGAACGGGGGGGCCTGACCTGCCTCTACGGCACGGTCCGCTTTTTCGGCGTGGCCATCGGCCCGCCCGTCTTCGCCCTCGGCCTGAAAGGAATGAAAATCCCCCTCTACCTGGGCTTCGCCGCCGCGGCCGCGCTCCTCGCCCTGCTGTCGCTCGCCGTCATCAAGCCGGAAAAGATCCTGCCCCAAAACCTCCAGGGCGGCAAGGGCGGGAAGAAGAATCCCGCCGGTGAAGGGGGAGTGGATGGATGGGATCCTCTCGAGGAGATCTAGTACTACATCGTCAGTATCGACCGAAAGCCGCGTCGGATAAGCTTACTTATGTCGATATCCGGGTCGCGGGAGGTACTATCCGTCCTCCCGCACCCTCCAGGACCAAAGGGTGTGGTCGCACACCCTTTGGAATCCCGCGACCAGGAACCCAGGTTCCTGGACCTCC
>JBLNBS010000174.1:0-2795 GCA_050260175.1 Patescibacteria group bacterium
GCCGTGCGATCGTATGTCAACGTGGGCAAGACCCCCGAGGCGGCCCTCCTCAAAATGGCCAAGCTCGGCGCCGTCATCGACGAGTGGATCGCCCAGAACGAACTCAGCGCCGCCGCCGTCCAGTGCTGGACCTCGCTCCAGGAATTCTACGGCGTGGTCCCCTGCATGCTCATGAGCATGCTGAGCAACAGCCTCATCCCGAGCGCCTGCGAGGTGGACATCCCGGGGCTGCTCGGCATGTACGCCCTGCAGCTCGCCTCGGGCCGGCCGAGCGCCATCGCGGACTGGAACAACAACTACGGCGACGATCCCGATCTCTGCGTCCTCTTCCATTGCAGCAACTTCCCCCGGGAGATGCTCCTGGAGGGCAGGATGGATTACCAGTACATCATCGCGGGCACGGTGGGCAAGGAGAACACCCACGGCACCATGACCGGGCGGATCAAACCCGGGCCCTTCACCTTTGCCCGGCTCTCCACGGACGACCGCGAGGGGATGATCCGGGCGTACGTGGGCGAGGGCAGGTTCACGGACGACCCGCTCGAGACCTTCGGCGGTTACGGCGTGGCCCGCATCCCGGACCTGCAGGGACTCCTCAACCACATCTGTTTCAACGCCTTTGAGCATCACGTGGCCATCAGCCATGGCCGCGTGGCGCGGGCCGTGGCCGAGGCTATGGACACCTACCTCGGCTACGACGTCTACTATCACAACGAGGAATGAGAAAAGGATCGGAGGCGACCGGCATGGCCAAGCACAGCGCGCGTCTGGTATTCGGCGTGGTTCTGATCCTGCTCGGCGTCATCTTCCTCCTGCCCAACCTGGATCTGCCGCTTTTCGGCTGGGGCAATATCTGGCCGTTCTTCATCATCCTCGGCGGCCTGGCCTTCCTGCTGGGCTGGGTCCTGTCCCCCGGCCACGACGAGGGGCTGGCCTTCGTGGGCACCGGCACCCTGCTCGTGGGGGTCTTTCTGGCACTTTTCGCCTGGGATATCCTTTCCTGGTGGGAGATGGGCAAATGGTGGCCTGGGTTCCCGCTCATCGGGGGCCTGGCCTTCCTCGCCCTCTGGGCCGCCGGCCGGGCCGAGGATCCTGGAGTGCTCGTGCCCGCCCTGGGCGGGATCGCGATCGGAGGAGTGGCCTTCCTCTTCACCTTCGGGCTGGTCGGCCTGGAGATTGCCGCCAGATGGTGGCCGCTGCTCATCATGGCCCTCGGCGTGGCCATCCTCGCCTCCCGGCTTTTTGGCCGCAAGGGCGCGAAAGAATAACCGAGGCCATCCGCGGACTCACACGGACAAGGATTGCTCCGGCGCCTTGTCCGTTTTCCATGTCCGCGCGTCCACGGCTTCCTTTCCAACGCGGCCGCGGCGCAGGATGAAAAGGCCCGCCAGGAATAAGAGCCCGCTCAGGTAGAACGAGCTCGGCACCCCCAGGCCCTTGGCCGCATAGCCGCCCAGGATGGGGCCGAGGATCGTGCCCAGGGACGAGACGGCGTTCAGGGTGCCAAAGACCTGGCCCCGCAGATGCTCGGGCGACCCTTGCGCGATGAGTACGTTGCCGCTCACGAGCACGGCGGCGTTGGCAAAGCCGAAGAGGAACCGCTCCAGGCCGAGGAGCCAGACGCGGCCGGCGAGGCCCTGCAGGCTGCTGAGCGCCGCCGCGGCCAAAAGCCCCAGGCGCATGGCCTGGAGGTGGTCGATGCGCCTGATCCTGCCGATGAGCGGCGCGCCCAGGGCCGTGGAGACGCCGGCCAGTGAAAAGAGGATCCCCGTGACGAGCGCCACATCGTGCCTGGCAAGATCCGCGATGAAGAGGGGCAGCGTGGGCTGGACGGCCATGAGCGCGGTCTGCACGAGGAGCATCACGGCAAAGAGCGAGACCAGCTCCGGCTGGGAAAAGGAGGCGCGCAGGCCGGCCAGCACGCCCGGGCCGCCCTCGCGGCGCGCGATCTCCTCCCTGGTGCCTGAGAAAGCGGTGACCGCGGCCACGCAGAGCAGGCCGGCGCCGAAGAAGAGCGCGGGCCTGAGGCCGAGCAGCTTGGCCGCGGCGCCTCCCACCATGGGGCCCATGATACCGCCCACGGAGGAAGCGGTCTGGATCGTGCCCAGGGCAAAGCCCAGATCGGGGCCGGGGGTGTTGGTAGCCACCAGCATGAGCGAGGAAGGGATGAACCCGCTCAGCACGCCGTTAGCGGCGCGAAAGAAGAGGAACTGCCACTGGTTCGCGGAGACGGCCATCAGGACGTAGGTCAGGGCGATGCCGAAACCAGACCGCAGGAGCATGACGCGTTTGCCGTGCCGGTCGGCCAGGGTCCCCCAGACCGGGGCCATCAGGCTGTAGGTGAGGGCGTTGACGGCGAACACCCATCCCGACCAGATGGCAAGGTTGCGCCTTACTCCGAGTTCCTCGAGGTAGAGGGGGAGGAAGGGTGTGATCAGGGAAAAGGCGACACCGGCGATGACCACGCCGATGGAGGCAAAAAGCAGGTTGCGCCGCCAGGGGATCGCGCTCGTCCGAGGTTCCGGCATGTTACCGTCCTTTGTGCAAAAGGTTCTATCTACGGCTTTTCCACGCCGGCCCTCGATCTCCTCCAGTCAAGCCCAGGCTTGCCTGGTATATGTTGCCGTCGACTCCATGTACTACTATGTCATGTACACAGGGTCGAATAAGCTTTCTTATGTCGATATCCGGGTCGCGGGAGGTACTATCCGTCCTCCCGCACCCTCCAGGACCAAAGGGTGTGGTCGCACACCCTTTGGAATCCCGCGACCAGGAACCCAGGTTCCTGGACCTCC